>CAYQUY010000067.1:0-10031 GCA_964420755.1 uncultured Anaerolineaceae bacterium | reverse complement strand
CCTCGACAGCCGATACATTCCCATCGCTTCCCGCACCAGCGCGATGGTCTGCCGCGCCTTGACTCTCAGGCGAGCGGTCCCCTCGACCAGAACTTCCTCTACAAGCCCAGACCTGGAGGCAAGCCTGGACCGCTGGTCACGGAAGGGATCGAGCACCAGGTTCAAGGCCGTTGCCAGGCGCCGCTTGACCTCGATATCCCCGACCTTTCCCTGCCGGTATCGCTCCTTCAACTCGGCGACCTCTTCCTCGTCGGGATTGAAGGCATCGTGATAGACGAAGACCGGGTTGCCCTCGACCGTGCCCGGGATATCGGCCCGGACACGCTTCGGGTCCGTGTACATCTGCATCACCTTGGCGGTGACCACATCCGCCGGGTCCGATAGATAGATGGCGTTGCCCAGCGACTTGCTCATGCGGGCCTTGCCATCGGTGCCCACCAGCGTAGGCACCTCCCCGATCAAGCTCTCCGGCAGCGGGAAGACCTCGCCGTAGAGGGTGTTGAAGCGACGGGCGATCTCCCGCGTGACCTCCACATGCGCCTCGTTGTCCTTGCCCACCGGGACCAGGTGGGCACGTGGGAGCAGGATGTCGGCCGCCTGTAGCACCGGATAGCCAAGCAGGCCAAAGGGGAGTTGCTCAATACCCTCCGCCCTGGCCATGTCCTTGAGGCTGGGGAGACGCTCCAGGCGCGGAACCGTCACGAGCATCTCGAAAAGCAGGTTGAGTTCGTAGGTCTCGGGCACAGCCGACTGCAGGAAGATCGAGCTTCGCCGGGGATCGATTCCCGCGGCAAGGTAGTCGAGGACGGTTTCACGGACGTTCTCGCGGATCAGGCTGATGGCCTGCTTCTCCGGCCGGGTTGTCAGCGTGTGCAGGTCGGCGATGATGAAGAAGCACTCATACTCGTCCTGCAGCCGCACCCGGTTGCGGAGCGACCCGACAAGGTGACCCAGGTGCAGGCGGCCGGTCGGGCGGTCTCCTGTCAGAATGCGCTTGCGTGGGGCGGGCATGGCATCCTCCTTCCGTTCGGCTCCATCCACTCCGGTTGAGCGAGGACGGACGAGCTGGATGGAAACAAAATCGCCCGTCCCCGATTGGGGACGAGCGCTACAACGCCCGTGGTGCCACCCCGATTAGGCCGCCTCCCGTCACAAAGATCCCGCCGGCGATGCGACGGGATCGATGAGGCCAGCCTCACTCTTGTCGGACACAGCGACTAGACCGCAATGCCCTTCGCCTGGATAACGGTGGCTGCTCCGGCAAGGGATACTCGGCCTTCAGCCTTTCACCCCGCGGCTCCGAGGTCCATTCCGCGTCGCCGTGCGGACGGGGCTCTCACCTACCCCCGCTCTCTGGGCCGCCGTGTCAACGCATACTCGCCCTCTTCGTAGCCTTTGTTGTTTCGATTGTTGACAGAGAGTATAGGCAGGGGGAGGAGGGTTGTCAACATCCCCTGTACGTGAACCCCTTTGTCACACCCCGAGATGCGGCCCAAGTCTGTCCAGCAGGCGGCTCTTGGGCTGAAAGCCGCTCAGGCGCTCGACCTCGTGCCCATCGACGAAGAGGATCACGGTAGGGACACCCATCACGCCGCATCGGACGGTGGCGCCCGGATTGGCGTCCACATCCAGGCGAACGATCTTCACCTTGCCGGACCACTCGCCAGCCAGCTCTTCCAGAATGGGATCGAGCCGCCTGCATGGTTGGCACCATGCCGCCCCGAAATCGACGAGGACCGGGACTTGTGCCAGCAGCACGTCGGCCTCAAACGCTGAATCGCTTGTCATGAGCAGCTGCGACATGTCGACCTCAAGGGCCGCCAGAAGCGGTTCATCCTTGACATAAGTGGCCCCGCGCCAAGACTCAGTCCATGATCAGACCTGACAGTTGCAGATCCCGGGCTGACTGGCAGATGGTAGCGGCGGGGCGCCGCCGTGTCAAGCCGGAGACTGTTCGGGGCAGGCCTCGCTACCGCGCCAAGGAGCTCTTTTCCAGCTTGTTGGATCCTCGCGTCTACCCGACTGCGATCGCGGCTAGCGGCTGGGGTGTCTCTTAGGCCGACGACTGGGACGGTCCCGCCTCGCAAACCCGCCGATAGTCCTGCTTGACGCACCCTTTGCAGCGTGATAACATCACTGACTAGCATCTTAGCACTCTCGCTTCGAGAGTGCTAAGAATGCGAGAGTCCAATGAAGGCATTGACCAGGCGCCAGGAAACCATCCTGGCCCTCATGATCCACGAATACATCGAGACGGCGCAGCCCGTCGGATCGAAGTCGCTGGTAACCGGCTACGACATGGGCATCAGCCCAGCCACCGTCCGCAACGAGATGGCAGCCCTGACGGAGGCCGGCCTGCTTCGCCAGCCGCACACCTCCGCCGGGCGGGTCCCGACCGAAGAGGGCTACCGGTACTTCGTACGCCGGCTGCTCGGAGAGACCGATCTGCCGGCCGACGAGAAGCGACTGATCAGCCACCAGTTCCACCAGGCTCGCGCCGACGTCGAAGAATGGGTCCGCCTGGCGGCCTCCGTATTGGCCCACCACTCGCGGGCGGCGTCCCTCGTTACAGCCCCTCACTCCACCCGAGCGATCTTCAAGCACCTCGAGCTAATCGCCACACAGGGGCGCCAGGTGCTCCTGGTTCTGGTCCTTCAGGGGGGCGAGGTGCGCCAGCAGATGCTGACGCTGGCGACGATGGTTGAGCAAGAACAGCTCACCCAGACCGGGCTCGAGATCACGGCAGCCTGCATCGGCAAGGATTCCGCCGGGGTTGCCGCCCAGGCCGCACACTTCTCGGCCCTGGGCCAGGAGGTCACTCGCCTCGTGGCGGACGTCATGTCCCGGGCGGATGCCGTCTCCTCGGGCGAGATCGTCCAAGACGGTCTGGCCAATATGCTCAGCATGCCCGAGTATGTGGATTCGGAGTTGTTGCGCCAATCACTGCGCCTGCTAGAGGAACGCAGCTTCCTGGAAGAGGTGATGGCCAAAGCGCTGAGCCCTTCGATCGGCGGCGTCCAGGTGGTGATCGGGGGAGAGGGCGCCTGGGAGGAGCTCAAGGATTACTCGATGGTCCTGTCCCGCTACGGCGCTCCTGGCTATGCTACCGGCGCCCTGGGGGTGTTGGGGCCGACACGGATGGCCTATGGCCGGACGATCTCAGCTGTTCGCTATGTCGCCGGCCTGATGAGCGACCTGGTGATCGAATCCTTCGCCGGATGAGCGGCGGACAACGAATACGGAACACGAGGGAAGCTCAGTGACCAAGTCAAAGAAGAAGGCTCGCGAGAAATCCCCACGCATCGAGGCGAAGCCGGCACCACTTCCCCCCGCTCCCGAGACGGCTGCGGCGGGGCAGCCCGAGGTGCAGCCCGGCGAGGGCCTAGCCGTCCCCTTGCCGGAGGTCGCCGCTCCGGGCGCCGAGGTTCCCGCTGCCGAGGCGCCTGTGCCGGAGGCGCCCGCGGCCGAGGATCCGCTCCAGGCGTTGCAGAAGGAACTCGAGGTCGCCAGGGCCCAGGCCGATGAGTATCTGGACGGCTGGCAACGATCGCGCGCCGAGTTCCTTAACTACAAGAGGCGAGTGGAACGCGATCTGGAAGCCGCCCATTCCGTGGCTGCAGCCTCGATCCTGACCCGCTACCTGGTCGTCCTCGACGACATCGAGCGCGCCCTCAAGGACCATCCAGCGGGTGCAGACTTCGAGGGATGGGTCGAAGGCATCCGGTTGATCCAGCGCAAGCTTCAGATGATTCTCGAATCCGAAGGCGTCGAACGGATTCCGGCTGAGGGCCAGATGTTCGACCCAACGGTTCACGAAGCCGCGACCTTTGAGAAGTGCGACGGCTTCCATGAGGGTCAGGTCATCGGGATCCTGCAGCAAGGCTACCGGTTGGGGGATCGGATTCTCAGACCCGCTCGGGTGCGGGTGGCCCAGTAGCGCGTTGAGGGGTGCAACAGGGCCACTGGGCCCACAATGACGCCAGCCAATACCGCCGGCAAGGACGACCGGAACTAGGAGGCGGAAGCATGAGCAAGATCATCGGCATTGACCTGGGAACGACCAACTCGGTCGTGGCCATCACCGAGGGCGGAGAACCGGTGATCATCCCTTCCTCCGAGGGAAGCAGACTTGTCCCTTCGGTGGTTGCGGTGAATCCCAAGACCGGCGAGCGGATGGTGGGCCAGGTCGCGCGTAGACAGGCCATCACCAACCCCGAGAACACGATCTTCTCGATCAAACGGTTTATGGGCCGCAAGTACACCGACCCCGAGGTCCAACGAGCGATCTCCCTCGTGCCGTACAGGGTCTCCGCCGCGCCGAACGGGGATGTGCGCGTCCAGATGGGCGGTCGCGATTACTCCCCGCCGGAGATCTCGGCCATGATCCTCTCCAAGCTCAAGGCCGATGCTGAAGCCTATTTGGGCGAAGCGATCACCCAGGCGGTGATCACCGTCCCGGCCTACTTCAACGACGCCCAGCGGAATGCCACCAAGGACGCCGGCCGGATCGCCGGCCTGGAGGTGCTGCGCATCATCAACGAGCCCACGGCCTCCTCCCTGGCCTACGGCCTGGACAAGAAGACGGATGAGACGATTGCCGTCTACGACCTCGGCGGCGGCACCTTCGATATCTCGATCCTCGAGGTCGGCGAAGGGGCCTTCATCGCCAAATCGACCAACGGCGATACCTACCTGGGGGGCGACGATTTCGATCAGCGGGTGATCGACTGGGTGGCAGACGAGTTCCAAAAGAAAGAGGGAATCGACCTGCGCGGCGACCGCCAGGCCCTCCAGCGCCTGAAGGAAGCCTCCGAGAAGGCCAAGATTGAGCTTTCCACCGTCACCCAGACGGAGATCAACTTACCCTTCGTCACCGCCGATTCCTCCGGCCCGAAGCATCTGAACATCACCCTGACTCGGGCCAAGCTGGAGCAGCTCACCGAGGACTTGATCGAACGCTCGGTTGGTCCCTGCCGCCAAGCGCTCAAGGACAAGAACCTCAACCCCAGCGACATCAATGAGGCGATCCTGGTGGGCGGCATGACCCGCATGCCGGCCGTCCAGGAAGCCGTGCGCAAGATCTTCGGCAAGGAGCCCCACAAGGGGGTCAACCCGGACGAGGTCGTGGCCGCGGGAGCTGCCATTCAGGCCGGCATCATCAGCGGCGAGGTCAAGGACATCGTCCTGGTGGACGTAACCCCCCTCACCTTGTCAATCGAGACGCTGGGGGGCGTGGCCACGGCGCTGATCGAGCGCAACACCAACATCCCCAAGCGCAAGAGTCAGGTCTTCTCGACCGCCACCGATGACCAGACCGAGGTCGAGATCCATGTCGTCCAGGGCGAACGCCCCTTCGCCGCGGACAACAAGTCGTTGGGCAAGTTCACCCTGGACGGGATCCCTCCGGCGCCCCGGGGCGTTCCACAGATCGAGGTGACCTTCGACATCAACAAGGACGGCATCCTAAACGTTAGCGCGGTCGACAAGGCCACCAACCGCAGCCAGCACATCACCATCCAGGCCTCCTCCGGCCTGACGGAAGAGGAGGTCGAGCGGCTGCGGAAAGAGGCTGTCGCCCACGCCGAGGAGGATCGTAAGCGTCAGGGTCTCGTGGAGGCCCGCAACGCGGCCGACAACGCCATCTACGCCGGAGAGAAGGCCCTGCGCGAGGCGGGTGACCGTGCGCCGGCGGATGTCCGCGAACGCCTCGAAATCCGGCTGGAGGCGGCTCACCAGCTCCCGGAGGATGCTACCGTCGACCAGTGGCGCCAGGTGACGAACGACCTGCTGGCATCGATCCAGGAGATCGGCCCCATCGCCTACCAGGCCAGCTCGAGCCAGACGGGGGGCATCGGCCCGAAGGGCGGCACCTCGAAGGGCAGCGGCACCCGCCCGGCCGGCTCCTCCCGTGGCGGCGCCAGCGGTGGACAGGCCAAGCCGGCCTAGACCGCTTCGGCAGCCGGGCCGAATGGACAGGCTGCTCCGGCGACGGATCCGCCTATGCCTGAGAAGCGCGACTTCTACGAGGTCCTCGGGGTTGGCCGGCAGGCCACTGCCGACGATCTTCGGCGCGCCTATCGCACCCTGGCAAAGAAGTATCACCCAGACATCAGCCAGGAGCAGGGGGCGGAAGAGCATTTCAAGGAAATCAACGAAGCTTACGCCGTCCTCTCCGACGCCGAGAAACGGGCCACCTACGACCGCTTTGGTCACGCGGGCCTGAAGGGCGTTCCCGTCGACTACAACGTCGACTTCGGCTTCAGCGACCTCTTCGAGGAGTTCTTCGGCTTCGGCAGCATGGGACGCCGTGCCCGGCATACGCCCCGCCGCGGCCCGGACCTGCGCTACGACGTGACGCTCGAGTTCGAGCAGAGTGTCTTTGGCGTCGAGCAGGAGATCGAGTTCACCCGCCAGGAGATCTGTTCGACCTGCCAGGGCTCCGGAGCCGAACCGGGGACGACCCCGTCCCGCTGCAGCACGTGCAATGGCGCAGGCGAGGTGCGCCAGGTCCGGCAGACGTTTCTGGGGTCCATGGTGAATGTCACGACCTGTCCGGCGTGCGGCGGTCGAGGCGAGCTGATCAGCACGCCTTGCCATACCTGCCGAGGCCGGGGCCAGGAACGCCGCACGGTCAAGAGAGTGGTGCCCATTCCCGCTGGCGTAGACGACGGCACTCAGATCCGTTTGGCAGGCGAGGGCGAGCCAGGTGCCAACGGCGGCCCCAACGGCCACCTGTACGTCGTCATCCATGTCAAGCCCCATCGCTACTTCCGCCGCCGGGACGACGACATCCTCCTCGACCTCTCACTGAACGTCGCCCAGGCCGCGCTCGGGGCGAAGATCAAGGTCCCCACCATCGACGGGGAGGAGAGCCTGACCATACCCCCCGGAACTCAGCCCGGCAAAGTGCTGACGATGAAAGGCAAGGGTGTGCCGCACCTCCAACGCAACGGGCGTGGCGATCAGAAGGTGATCCTCTCGGTCGAGATCCCCCGGAGCCTGACGGAAGAGCAGCGGACCCTGCTGGAAGCCCTGGCGGCAACCATGGGCGACGAGCCAAAGCCGCAGGAGCGCGGCTTCCTCGATCGGATCAAGGAGCTGCTCGGGGGCCTCGCTGAGTGAAGTGGATTGAGATCTCCCTGACGCTGGAAGGAGAGCTGGTCGAGCCGGTGGCCGACCTGCTTTCTCGAATCGCCCCTGGCGGCGTCGCCGTCGAGGCGGCTCACATCGAGGAGAACGACCTCGAGGGTCATCCGGTCGGCCCCGTCGTTGTCCGCGCCTACCTGCCGCAAGACATCAACTTGGAGGAACGCAAGCGGCGAGCCGACGAAGGGCTCTGGCACCTGGGGCGGATTCGCCCCCTGCCTGCCCCCGTCTACCGCGCCGTCAAGGAGGAAGACTGGGCCGAGGCCTGGAAGGCGCACTACCAGCCGATTCCTATTGGCCGCAGGCTGCTCATCTTGCCCGCCTGGATTCCTCCACAATCCCCGGATCGCTTGCCCCTCATCCTGGATCCGGGAATGGCCTTCGGCACAGGGGTCCACCCCACCACGCAGATGATGCTGGCCGCGATCGAAGACCTCCTCCAGCCTGGGCAGACCGTGGCCGATCTCGGCTGCGGATCCGGCATCCTCAGCATCGCCGCCGCTCGGCTGGGTGCCCGCCGCTCCCTGGGCCTGGACATCGATGCCCAGGCGGTCGAGATCGCCCGCCAGAACGTCCAGCGCAACGGTCTGGCCGACCGTGTCCGGGTGGAGACGGGCTCGGTCGAACGTCTGCTAGAGGAAGTCGAACGAGGGGGGCAGGCGTTCGACCTGGTCCTCGCCAACATCCTGGCGCCGGTCCTCCATGACATGCTACACCGAGGTCTCGGCCAATCGGTCTCTCCGGGCGGGAAGCTCATCCTGTCGGGCATCCTCGGTCATCAGGCGGAGTCCCTGGCGGCCGAGGCCGGCAGGCTGGGGCTGGATCCGGTCGGGACGCGGTCACACGCGGATTGGCGGACGCTGGTCTTTGAACGCCAGTCGCCTCCGGCTGGGGAGGCGACTGGGTGATTTAGGACAAGACCCGAGGAGAGGCCTACACCTTTTCCTCCGGTTCCGCGCCCCGCTTCTTGAAACGATAGGTGATCCGTCCCCGCTTGAGATCGTAGGGTGAGAGCTCCACTCGCACCCGGTCACCGAGAAGGATGCGGATGTAGTACTTCCGCATCTTGCCCGATAGGTACGCCAAGACCGTGTGCCCGCTGTCTAGCTGCACCCGGAACTGGGTTGACGGAAGGGCCTCGACCACAATGCCCTCCACTTCGATCTTCTCTTCCTGTTTCGGCATCCATGCCTCCGGGGCGTGCCAGGTTGCTGCTCTACACCCCTGCCCCACCGGTGGTCAGCTTTCGCTTCGACCGGCCGCCATCTTGCGCTGTCGTCGCTTGAGGCGCCGAATCGCCTTCTTGCGTTGAATCCGTCGCAGCTCGCTCTTCGAGACGAACCAGCGCTTGCGGCGCACCGTGCTCAGAATCCCGCTCTGGGCCACCTTCTTGCGAAACCGCCTCAGGAGCTGATCCTGACTCTCGTTCGGCCGCAAGGTCACACCTGCCATCCGTTCTCACCTCCCTTCCCACCCATTTCCCTGCCGCTACTGTCGGACCTCCGTCTCACACGGCCCGAATTCTATCTCCTGATTCTCAACATCCAGCCGGGCGATCCGTACCCGAACCCGGTCTCCCTTTGCCAGACGGCTGACCGTCCCGACCGTAGGGAGGAAGCCTTCCAGCCCGCCCTCTAGCTGAAGCTTGGCCCGTCCATCCTCGACCAGGGCGACCGTTCCCTCGACCGCCTGCCCTACGCGAAACCAGTTCGCCGCCGCCTCCCAGGGCATCGCCTGCAGCCGTCGCAGGCTGAGCCCGATCCGGGACTGGTGGCGGTCCAGGCGGATAACCATCGCCTCGACTTCTTGCCCGAGCTTCAATACCTGGCCAGCATCCTCAATCGGCAGCCAGGAGATCTCCGACACGTGTATCAGGCCATCGGCTCCGCCGATGTCCACGAAGACCCCAAATTCCCGCAGACTGGTAACCACGCCCATGCGGACCTCGCCCTCGCGCAGCATGTCGATGACGCGCGACTTCTGGTCCTGGCGCCACTGCCGAATAGCCTTGCGTTCCGAGAGCACCAGCCGCCGCCGCTGCGGATCAACCTCGATGACTTTGAAGGGCATCTTCCGCCCAACCATCTGTCGTAGGCACTCGGTGCGTGCCTGCTCGTCGAGCCCCCGCGGCAGGTCGGACAGGTGAGAGGCCGGCACGAACGCACGCAGTCGCCCGAAGGGGACGACCAGCCCTCCCCGATTGCAGTCACAGGGCGTCGCCTCGACGATGGTCTCGTTCTCCATCAGCCGCTGCGCCCTGAGCCAGTCGCCGCTGGCGCGCGCCTGCGAAAGCGAAACGACAAGATTGCCGTCGCGGTCTTCCGGGTTGACCACCATGACGACGACCTCGTCGCCCGGCTTGAGGTCGGTCTCCTCGGACGGCAGCCCCTCGAAATCCTGCCTGGGGACGACGCCGTCCCGCTTCTTTCCCAGGTCGACGATCAAGCCTTCCTCGTCGACAGCGATTACCCGCCCCGTCAGCAGGTCGCCGCGGCTAGGATTCGCGATAGGCTCCGCCTGCGAGAGCAGGCTCTCAAGGTCGTTGGGCGACATGGCCACTTCGGATTTCTCCCCCGGGAAACGAAAGGCCTGACCAGCGCGTTCGCAGGCTGACCAGGCCATCCTGTACGGTCCGACGCCACCTCAACGTGACCCGATACCCTACCCTGGCGTCCTCCTCTACCTGTCAACAAGGCGTTCCCGCGTAAACGCCTGCGAACGCAAGGATTATACGATGCCGGGAGGGTGTTGTCAAACTTGGAGACGCGGTTTCGGGCGTGTTTGAGCAGCCTGGACAGGCTTTCCCTGCCGGGCTCTACTCCGGTTGGTCCTTGAGCACCCTGTCCAGCCCCCGGTCGACTTCCCAGGGGTAGACGATCCGAGCA
>CAYQUY010000066.1:0-10062 GCA_964420755.1 uncultured Anaerolineaceae bacterium | reverse complement strand
GATTGGGCTCGTCCGGGACGTAGCCACTGGCCGCCTTAGCCTGGATCGGCTCGACCTGCACGTCAAATCCCCCAACCTTGACCGTGCCGGAGGTGGGCTGCAGCAGGCCGACGAGGACCTTGATGGTGGTCGTCTTGCCCGCCCCGTTGGGACCCAGGAATCCGAAGATCTCACCAGGGCAGACCTCGAGGCTTACGTTGTCTACAGCAACCTTCTCCCCATACCGCTTGACCAGTTGACGCGTTTCGATCAGAGGGCTCTTGTCTGGCATCGGTTCCTCTCAGCTTCAGACATCGAGATGGGGCCAGCAGGTTGGCCCCTTTCTCCTTGCGCATTATACCTGCGGCGTGGTCCCCCACCTGATTGGTGGCTGACGCTGAGCCGCCGGATGGATCGCTCCGGACGGCGCGCGGCGACCCATCCCCGCAGGCTTGAACCGGTGGGGAGAGGCGGAGGTAACGAATCGGGAGTCCCGGATTCCTCAGCCCAAAGGGGTGGCCCCGCCTGCGCCTTGGCCTGATCCGTGGTATAACCCCTCCTGTCCCGTGGAGGAGGCAGTGTTCGGTCGTCCGACCGAAAGCGAGACAATGGAAGACCCTGCAGGTCACTTAGTATCCTTGGCATGCCAGAGAGCATGCCATCGGCCCCGGCACGGCGCAGAGGCGTTCCCCGACTAGCCCTCCGCTCGTGGGCTGGCGTCCCGGGTAGCGTTGCCCTCGCCGCAGGTTGGGGCATTGTTCACCAAAGGGCGCCGGCCATGAGAAGTCCTTTCGCAGACCGACATCAAAGGAACACGGCTCCAACCCTGGCGTCGTCAGGTACATCGTTCGCCTTCCTGCAAGAGCGCTGCCGGGCGACAGGTCGAGTAAATCATGGCCCGGGGCGAGGATATGCCGGGGTCCTCGCCCTCTCGGCAGTCGTGGAGGAGTGACCCATGATTACCATTCGCAGAAGCACGGATCAAGGGCTGGAATGCATCCAGGAGCTGGCCGATGGCTGCTGGGTCAACCTGGTGGACCCGGGCCCAGCCGAGGTCTCGGAGATGCATGAGCGGTATGGGATCCCGGCGGACTTCGTCACCTACCCGTTGGACCTGGATGAGAGGGCCCGGGTGGAGAAGGAGGACGAAGCCCTCCTGATCATTCTGAAGGTGCCGCACTTCGAAGGCGAGACGGCCGATATCCCCTACACGACCGTCCCGCTTGGGATCATCATCACGGAGCGGGTCATTATCACGGTTTGTAAGATCGAAAGCGCCGTCATTGAAGAGCTGGCCAGTGGACGCGTGCGCGGCGTGACGACGGCCAAGCGCAGCCGCTTCGCGTTGCTCCTGTTCCTCATCGCCGCCAAGAGATACCTGCAATATCTGCGGGAAATCAACAAGCGCGTGGACCAGTTGGAGGACCAGCTGCAGATGTCCCTAAGGAACCGAGAGGTGCTGGCGCTTCTGATGTACCAGAAGTCCCTGACCTACTTCACCACGTCCCTCAAGTCCAACGAGCTGATGATGGCCAGGCTGCAGAAGGGCCAGATCTTCCGCATGTATCCAGAGGACGAGGACTTGCTGGACGACGTGATCACGGAGATCGCCCAGGCGATTGAGATGAGCAGCATCTCCAGCGGCATCCTGGGTAACCTGATGGACGCCTTCGCCTCGATCATCTCCAACAACCTGAATGTGGTCATGAAGTTCCTGGCTTCGGTCACCATCGTCCTTGCCCTGCCGACGGTGGTGGCGAGCCTCTACGGCATGAATGTCGCCTTGCCCTTGGGTGCACATCCCCATGCCTTCTGGATTGTGCTCGGCGCCTCGGTGGTGGTGGCGTTGATCGTGGTGGTCGTCTTCTATCGCAAGGACTGGCTCTAGGGGAGCGGCTCCGAGGCCTTCCGAGCAAGGCAAACCGTATCGACGGCGCAGGCGACCATGTAGGCCATCAACCCGGAGTCCGCTGGAATCGGCATCGGTGCGCCAAGACGCGTTGCCCTGAGCCTGGGCCGCCTGTATAATCGTCAACGATGAGCGCGGCTGCCCCCTCAGACGTCTTCCCGTGTCCTCAATGTGGTGGCGAGCTCCACCCCGACGAAGGGCAGATCTTCCTGACCTGCCCCTACTGTGGATCGGCTGTCCACGTCGACAAGTCGCGCCTCGTCTTTCACTGGTACCTCGCCCCCACCCTGGACGAGGCCAAGGCCAGGGGGGCGTTGGCGCGGTGGATGGCGGGCAACGAGACGGTCAAGGACCTTGACCGCAAAGCCCGCCTGACCGGATTGAGCTTCGCCTACTTCCCGGTCTGGTACATCCGTCAGAAGGAAACCGCCGGCGACGTCGCCCTGGTCGAACCCGCGGCGGCCACCTCCGTCACCGAGCTCAAGCAGCTGCGGCTGACCGCAGGCGATCTGCGCAAGTACGACTCCAGCCTCGACCCCCAGGCCGTGGCCCCCACGGTCCCGTTCGATACTGTCGTGGGCTGGCTGGCCAGCCGCGGGGTGCCGCGGGAGAACGTCGCCGAGGCCGCCCTGGTTCATCTGCCCCTGTACACCTGCAAGTACGTCTACGCAGGTCGGGCCTACACGGCCGTGGTAGATGGCGCGACGGGAACGGTCTTTGCCAACCTCTTCCCGGCCAAGGCGGAGGCACCGTACCTCATCGCTGGAGCGGCCGCCGCCATCACCTTCCTGTGTCTGGCAAGCATTCCGGTTGCGGGCTATCTGTTCTCCGGTGCGGCCGGGGCCGGGACGGGGCTGCTGATCTGTGCCGGGCTCGGCTTGGTGGCCGCGCCGGCGTTGTTTGCCTTAGCCGTCTGGGTAGCGGCCAAGGTGTAGCCTCGGCGCTCCGACCGGGCCTATGGGTCGGCGTCCGGGCGCGTAGGGACTGACCGATGTCTGCCGATGAGAAGATCACCGGGCTCGCCTGCCCCAAGTGCAAGGGCAGGGTGGAGATCCCCGAGGGGCAGCGGATTGTCATCTGCCCCTACTGCGACCAGCGCTCGCTGGTCCGCGGCGAACGGGGGGTATTGCGCTATCAGGTGCCCCGGCAGATCGACCGCGACCGGGCCCTGGCCGCCCTGAAGGGGTTCATGAAAGGCCTGAACCGGGCGCCGGACCTGGCGACCAGGGCGCGCCTGACCGAGCTCTTCGTTGCGTACCTGCCGTTCTGGTCAGTCTGGGCCAAGGTGGCCGGCTGGGTCTTCGGTGAGAAGCGGGTCGGGAGCGGCGAGCGCCACCACTACGAACCGCGCGAGGTGAAGGTACTCAAGCCGATGAACTGGAATGCCCCGGCCTGTGACGTGGCCGAGTTCGGCGTGGAAACGGTCCGGATGGAGGGGCGGCCGCTGCAGCCCTTCCAGCCGACCGATCTGCACGCGGACGGAATGGTCTTTGAGCCTGTCGGCTCAGCGGCGGAGGGCGAGCGTCTGGCGGAGAAGACCTTCGGCCAGGCCGCGCAGGCCACGGCCCATCTGGATCGAATCGGGTCAGTCTTCTCCCGGCTCCTCAATCGGCGCGCCGGTCTCGTCTACTTCCCTCTCTATGTAGCTCGCTATGACTACCGGGGTCGTACCTACCAGGCTGTGATCGATGGGCAATCGGGCGAGGTTCTCTACGGCAAGGCGCCCGGGAACACCTGGTATCGAGCGGCGGCCCTCGTCCTGGGCATGGCCGCGGGTTCGCTGATCATGGTGGACGGCACCGCGCTGGCCCTGGCCTTGGTGAACCAGTCGAATGGCGACAACTCCTTTCTGCTCATCTTCGCGCCTCTGGTCGTCGGGGCCGCCTTGATGTGGGCCGCCTACCGCCGCTTCCGCTACGGCGAGCAGATCGAGCATCGCGCTGCGAGCGCCCGGCGCCCCGTGCAGAAGGCGTCATCCATGGCGCAGGTGTTGAACGAGCTCGGGGTGAGGCTGGAGTTGTGAACCAGAGCATCGAACTCGTCCCGCTGAAGTGCGTCCAGTGCGGCACCGCGGTTCCCGCAGCCCCCGACGAGGTCGCTTGGGCCTGTCCCAACTGCGGGCAGGGTCTGCTGCTCGATGAGGAGAAGGGTCTTGTGCCGCTCGAGGTTCGCTACATGGCGGCTGCGCAAGAGACTGGGGTGACATGGAAGCCGTTCTGGGTGGCGAGAGGGCGGGTCACGTTCCAGCGCCGCACGGCCTATGGCCGCCAGCAAGGGCCCGACGAGAGGTGGCAGCAGCCGCAAGTCTTCGTCTTGCCCGCCTACGAATGCTCCCTGGAGGAGGCGGGCGCGCTGGGGATGGGATTCCTGCGGCAGCCTCCTCCTCTCGAGGCGGGGCCTACGGGCGTCCTCGAGCGCGTGACCGTTGATCCTCAGGGTGCCAGGGCGCTGGCGGAGTTTGTCGTCCTGACGGTCGAGGCGGAGCGGCGGGATCATCTGAAGGAGATCGCTTTCGATCTGGCCCTCGATCCTCCTACACTGTGGGTCCTACCCTTCGCCCAGAGGGAGGGCAAGCTGTTCCTGGCCGCAGCCGGGTGAGGCCGGGGCCAAACGGTCGCGCGTCAGGATCGGACGGCGGACGACTGACCACAGACCATCACTGAGCTTGGTGGTGGTCTTGAGGGAGGGGGATTGTGCTTCATCACCGTCTCCGGGGGTCATTGATGCCCCTCGGCGCGCTGACGCTGCTTCTGGCACTCGGTGCCTCTTTCTTCTGCTTTCGGCAGCCTCACGTGGCCACGCCGGCGGCGCCAGCGAGGCGGGCAGAAGCTGGCTGGTACAGCCTCTACTTCACCGAACCCACCGACCCGGCCAGCGAAACCCTGCGCGGCGGGCCAGACCAGGCTCTGGCCGACGCGATCGATGAGGCGCGCTACTCGGTAGACGTGGCGATCTTCGACCTGGACCTGTGGAGCGTGCGGGACGCCCTGCTCCGGGCGGCTCGCCGTGGCGTGGCCGTCCGACTCGTGACCGACACAGAAAACATGCAAGAGCCGGAGATTGCTGCCCTGGTTGAGGCTGGGATCCCGGTCGTCGGCGACCGTCGGGATCCGCTCATGCACCACAAGTTCGTCATCCTTGACCGGCTCGACGTCTGGACCGGTTCGATGAACTTCACCGTGAGTAGCGCCTATCGCGACAACAACAACCTGATCCGCCTGCGGTCGACGGAGGTGGCCGAGGACTTTGCCGGCGAGTTCGAGGAGATGTTCACTGAGGACCGCTTTGGCGCGCTCTCGCGCGCCGACACGCCCCACCCATTGGTCGCAATTGGAGGGCACCAGGTCGAGGTTCTCTTCTCGCCCGATGACGGCGTCGCAGTCCGCATCCTCGAGCTGGTGCAGAGCGCGCAAACCAGCATCGACATGCTGGCGTACTCGTTCACCTCCGATGCCATCGGCAATGCCTTGCTCGAAAGGGCCGGGGCCGGTGTGCGGGTAAGGGTGGTGGTGGATGAGGGTCAGATGGCTGCGACTGGTTCGGAGTATGCCCGCCTGCGCCAGGCCGGGATCGACATCCGCCTGGACGGGAACGAAGGGTCAATGCACCACAAGGTCATCATCCTCGACGGGGCGATCGTTCTGACCGGGTCGTACAATTTCACCCGCAGCGCCGAGGAGTACAATGACGAGGCCGTGCTGATTCTGCATGACCCCGAGCTCGCCCGGCAGTACCTGGAGGAATTCGAGCGCCTGTATGTCCTGGCTGGGCAGCCACGGTTGCCGTAGGCTTGATTCTTCGTTGAGGAGAGGGGAAGGGAATGGACGACTACGAGAAGCTCGGTGTGTTCTACCTGGGACGGCCGTACTCGCTAGAGGAACAGAAACCCAAGGAAGGGCTGCTCCTCTACGACTCCAAGGATCTCGTGACCCATGCGGTTTGCGTCGGGATGACCGGGAGCGGGAAGACCGGCCTGTGCATCGCCTTGCTCGAAGAAGCGGCGATCGATGGCATCCCGGCCATCATCATCGACCCCAAGGGCGATCTGCCCAATCTCCTGCTGACCTTCCCCCAGTTCCGAGGTGAGGACTTCCGGCCCTGGGTCAACGAGGAGGAGGCCAGCAAGAAGGGCCTGACACCCGAAGCGTACGCCGACCAGCAAGCGGCGTTCTGGAGGAAGGGTCTGGCGGATTGGGGCCAGGGTGGAGACCGGATCGCGCGGCTTCGCCAGGCGGCGGAGTTCGTGATCTACACGCCCGGGAGCAGCGCCGGACTTCCGGTCTCGATCCTCAAGTCGTTCGCCGCCCCCGATCGGAGCCTGGTGGAAGATGGTGAGCTGCTGCAGGAGCGCGTCACCACGACCGTGACCTCCCTGCTCGGTCTCCTGGGGATAGAGGCCGACCCGATCCAAAGCCGCGAGCACATCCTCCTTTCCACGATCCTGAGCTGGGCGTGGAGGCAGGGGCAGGACCTGGATCTCGCCTCCCTGATCCAGCACATTCAAAGCCCGCCAGTCAGCAAGGTTGGCGTCCTCGACATGGAGACCTTCTACCCCTCCAAGGATCGTTTCAGCCTGGTCCTGGCGCTCAACAACCTGCTGGCCGCGCCGGGCTTCGCAGCCTGGCTGGAGGGCGATGCCCTCGACATCGGCCAGCTGTTGCACTCGCCCCAGGGCAGGCCGCGACACTGCATCTTTTCGATCGCCCACCTGAGCGACGCCGAGCGCATGTTCTTCGTCTCTCTGCTCCTGACCCAGGTGCTGGGATGGATGCGGCTGCAGTCGGGGACGAGCAGCCTGCGGGCCATCCTCTACATGGACGAGATCTTTGGCTACTTTCCGCCAGTCGCCAATCCTCCTGCCAAAGCTCCCCTGCTCACGTTGCTCAAGCAGGCGCGGGCCTTTGGGCTGGGCGTGGTCCTGGCTACCCAGAACCCGGTCGACCTGGACTACAAGGGGCTTTCGAACGCCGGCACCTGGTTCATCGGCAGGCTCCAGACGGAACGCGACAAGGCCCGCCTGATCGAAGGCCTGGAAGGCGCGGGCGCCGGCGCCGGGGCCAACTTTGACCGCCAGCGGATGGAACAGATCCTGGCCGGATTGGGACCGCGCGTCTTCCTCATGAACAACACGCATGACGATGAGCCGGTGGTCTTCCAGACCCGTTGGGCGATGTCCTACCTGCGGGGTCCGCTGACGCGAAACCAGATCAAGACGCTCATGGACCCGATCAAGGCGGGACAGCCCTCTGCGGTGGCACCGCCGGCGGCCGCGGTTCCGGCGGCAGCCGCCCGGCCAGCTGCGGTCCCGGCCGCCGCCGAGCTTCCCTCGATCCCTCCCGAGGTCCCGCAGTTCTTTGTCCCGGTTCGGGGGACAGCCCCGGCGGGGAGCAGCCTGGTCTACCGGCCGATGGTCTTGGGCGCGGCCAAGGTGAACTTCGCTGACGCCAAGGCGAGGATCAACTACCTGCAGGATATCGTCTGTTTGACGCCCATCACCGAGAGCGCCATCCCGGTGAGCTGGGAGGGAGCCCAAGACGTCAGCCTGGCCGCCCGTGATCTGGAGAAATCCGCCCGCCAGGGTGGGCAGTTCGTAGAACCCCCACCGGCGGCGGCCAAGGCCAGGAACTACGAGACCTGGCAGAAGGACTTCACGGCCTGGCTTGCTACCAGCAGGACCTTGGACCTGTTGAAGAGCCCGAGCTCGGGCCAGGTCTCGCGGCCGGGCGAGGCGGAGCGGGACTTCCGAGTCCGGCTGCAACAGGAGGGGCGCGAGAAGCGCGACGCGGCGGCTGAGAAACTCAAGGCCAAGTATGCGCCCAAGATGGCCGCGCTGCAGGAACGGCTGCGCCGTGCCCAGCAGACGCTTGACCGCGAGCAAGAGCAGGTCCGTCAGCAGAAGATGCAGACGGCAATTTCGGCCGGATCCACGTTGCTCGGCGCCTTCGTGGGCCGAAGGATGCTCAGCGCTACGACTTTGGGCAGGGCCACGACGGCCGCCCGGGGTGCGAGCCGGACCTTCAAAGAACAGCAGGACATCGGCCGAGCCGAGCAGGTGGTGGCCGCCGTGCAAGGGCAAATGGCCGCGCTGGACGAGCAGTTCAAGGCCGAGATGGCGCAGCTCGGGGCGAAGACCGATCCCCTCACCGAGGAACTGGAGGCGATCACCATTAAGGCCAAGAAAACCAACATCTCGGTCCAGTTGGTCACGCTAGCCTGGGTTCCGTACTGGCGGCCGGCCGGTGCCGGCCCTGAGACGGCGGCATTCTAGAGGCGGACGATGGACCATGGACGATGGGCCATGGACCACGGACGACGACCCTCGGTGGTCGATCATCTATCGTCTATGGTCCATCGTCTACGGTCTGACCTTGACTCCTATGTCCTTTGACCCCCTCATCCACCCCCATCGCCGGCTCAACCCGCTGACGGGCGAGTGGGTCTTGGTGTCGCCACAGCGGAGGCGCCGCCCGTGGCTGGGACAGTTTGAGTTTCCTGCGCCGGAGACCAGACCGGCCTACGACCCCGACTGCTACTTGTGTCCTGGCAACGCGCGGGCGGGCGAGGCGCGCAATCCGCAATACACCGGCACGTTTGTGTTCACCAACGACTTTCCCGCCCTCCTGCCCGAGACACCTCCGGCGGGATCGGGGCCGGAGCCGCTCCTCCGGGCGGAAAGCGAGCCTGGGACATGCCGCGTCGTATGCTTCTCGCCGCGCCACGACCTGACCTTGCCGGAGATGACGGAAGGTGAGATCCGCGACGTGGTCGACGTCTGGGCAGACCAGGTGGCCGAGCTCGGCCAAAGGTACCGCTGGGTGCAGGTCTTCGAGAATAAGGGGGAGATCATGGGCTGCTCGAACCCGCACCCCCACGGGCAGATCTGGGCCGGGTCGGCACTGCCGAACGAGCCGGCGAAGGAGGAGCGGGCCCAGCGCGCTCACCTTGATGCCGGCCGTGGCATCCTGCTTGTCGTCTACGCTGCCCTGGAAACGAAGCAGCGCGAACGCCTCGTCCTGGAGGACGACCACTGGCTGGTCGTGGTCCCCTACTGGGCAATCTGGCCCTTCGAGGCGCTGCTCCTCCCCCGTCGTCCAGTGCTGCGACTGCCGGACCTGACGGCCCCCGAACGGGAGAGCCTGGCGCGCACGCTCAAGCGGCTGCTGACCCGCTATGACAACCTCTTTGAGACCTCGTTCCCCTATTCGATGGGATGGCATGGCGCGCCCACGGATGGGGGCGCGTACCCTCACTGGCAGCTGCACGCGCACTTCTATCCGCCCCTATTGCGCTCGGCGAAGGTCAAGAAGTTCATGGTCGGTTATGAGATGCTGGGCGAGCCGCAGCGAGACTTGACTCCCGAGCAGGCCGCGGAAAGCCTCAGAGCGGCGCCGGAAGTGCATTACAAGGTCAAACGGGGACTCTCGGCTGGGGCTGCCGCCGGCGGCAGCGATCGGGAGCGTTCATGACGACCGAGGGCCGGGTGATCCTGGCGTTCAGGGACCGGTTTGGGGCCGAGCCCTTGTTTGTCGTGCGCGCCCCCGGACGGGTGAACCTGATTGGCGAGCACACCGACTACAGCGAAGGCTTTGTGCTGCCGATGGCCATCGACCGGGCCGTCTGGATGGCCCTCTGCCCGACCGATTCGGACCAGGTGCGCGTCCATTCCTGCGACTACGACCGGGCCGAGGCGTTCTCGCTTGGCCATCTGGCTCACGGAGGCCCCGCGTGGGCGGAGTATCTCAAGGGGGTGGCGTGGGCGTTGCAGCAGGCGGGGTATACCTTGCGAGGCTGGGACGGATCGTTTGCCGGCGACGTCCCGATCGGGGCCGGGCTATCCTCCTCGGCAGCGCTGGAGCTGGCGACCGCCCGTGCATTTGCCTCGGTTTCCGGGCTGGCCTGGGATCCGAGGGCGATGGCCAGGCTCGCTCAGAAGGCGGAAAACGAGTGGGTAGGGGTGCGCTGCGGGATCATGGACCAGATGGTCTCGGCGGCAGGCCGGGCGGGTCATGCCTTGCTCATCGACTGTCGGAGTCTGGCGACGCAGGATGTCCCCCTTCCGGTCGGGACGGTGGTCGTGGTGATGGACACGGCCACGCGGCGGGGGTTGGCGGATTCGGCCTACAACCAGCGGCGGGCGCAGACCGAGGCCGCGGCGCGCTTCTTCGGTGTGACGG
>CAYQUY010000065.1:0-10194 GCA_964420755.1 uncultured Anaerolineaceae bacterium | reverse complement strand
TACATGCAGGAGGGTGAGTTCTTCATCGCTGCCCGCAACATCGAGCGGGCCCTGGGGATCAGCCCGGCCAATCCTGACATCTACGGCCGCCTGGGGATCGTTTTCTTCAAGTCTCGCAACTACGAAGGGGCCATCGTCGCCTTGCAGTGCGCCGTCGATGGCTGCCCTCAGGACATGAGCCGGACACTGCTCTGTGAGTACGTCTACGAATGCGATCCAGCCAGCGAGGAGGCGCAGGCGTACGGGGTGGAGGTGGTGGGCCTCCCCCTTCGGGACGACAGCCTGGAGTACTACTACACTTATGGGTCTGCCCTGACGTACTTCCGCACCTCGACAGACTACCCGTCGGCGTGTGCGGACGTAGAGCGCATCTTTGACATCATCCTGGCGACCTATGGCAGCGATCCTACTGTGGCCGAGATCGCGAGCACCAGCCGCGGGTTATGCTTGGCTGCCAGCGGGCCGGCCAGTCCCGAGCCGAGCCCTTCCGCCACCGCCCCGCAGGCTCCCTCCCTAACCCCTTCACCAACGCCTGTTGTGGGTCAATGAAAATGTCACCTGATCAGTTCAATGAAAATGTCACCCCTCGGTTTTGTGCGGCTTTGCCCGAACGATGAAAGGCCGGCGCCATGGATGGTCGGGGGGCGGCTTGTACGGCTGGCGGGGCACCTTCGGGAATGGGCGTTGGGTAGATGCGTTGCCCGTGGCGGGAGCGACGGGGAGCTTGGCTGGAGTGAATTTGCCCACGGCCGGAGGGCCTGGGTTGGGGGGCTTGAACCGGGTCACGGGCAAGCCCTGGTAGCAGACGAGCAGGTGGCCGTTGAGGAGTTGGCGGACCTCGACGCGGCAATGGGCGTAGGAAGAGCGACTGCGGCCAGGAGCGATAGGGAGACGATGGCCGTTGAAGGAGATGGTGTTGTCCTTGGCGACGACGCGTTCGTGCTTGAAGCAGAAGACGGTATCGGGTAGCAGGCCGGTGGGCCAGGGGAGGTAGGCGGATCCGGGTTGGGTGGCAGGGACGGCGAAGCGAGTGTTGTAGGCGGGCAGGAAGTGCTGTAGCAGGCGATTGGCGTCTTCGAGGGAGGTGGCCCCAGCTTGGCGCAGCGCTTTGACCAGGCGGTCTTGGAGAGTGCCAAAGAGGCGCTCGATGCGTCCTTTGGCCTGGGGAGAATAGGCAGGGAGGAGGTCGACGGAGAGTTCGTGGAGCAGGCGGGCGAACTGGCTGCGGGGAGGCTGTCCAGCCAGCTGTTCGCTGATGGAAGCCTGCTTGGGGCTCTAGAAGATGGTGTGGCGGTCGGCGTAGACGGCACAGGGAAGGCCGTGGGTGTGGGAGAGGCGTTGCAGGAGTAGGAAGTAGCCGGCGGCGTCTTCTTCGGGGCGGAAGAGGGCCCCGGCGATCTCGCCGGTGGCGTCATCGACGGCTGCGATCAGGCAGAGCTTGGGTCCGCGGCCTTCGAGCCAGTCATGCCGGCTGCCATCGAGCTGGAGCAGCATGCCACTATGGGGGCGGCGGGAACGCCAGGAGCGGTGGCGAGGCTGACGCTTCTTGCGGGGGCTGGGCAGGCCGGCCTCTCGACGCAGGCGGCGGACGCTGGAGCGGGAGAGGTGGAGGCCGTGGTCTTCGGCCAGCAGGTCGGTCAGGTGATGGTCGTTGTAGTCGGGGTAGCAGGTCTTGGCCAGAGAGAGTACCTCTTCCCGCACATCGGGAGGGATACGCCGGGGAGAGGGCCGACCCCGATTGCCATGGACAAGCCCGGCGGCCCTCTCCCCGGCGGTAGGCGGCCACATCGTCCCGATGTCCTTTCGGGAGCAGGCGGCGCAGCTGGCGGAGCGACAGGCCGAGCTTCTCGGCTGCCGCCAGCGCTGTCCATCGGCCGGCCAGAACTTCGGTAATCACGAAAAGGCGCTTCTGTTCACGGACGGTCAAGGTCACCTCGTTGTTCATGAGGTGACATTTTCACTGAACTGTTGGAGGTGACACTTTCACTGGACTCTAACGCCCCTTCACCAACCCCTTGACACCGGTTCCCGAATTGGGTAAACTCCTGGCGTGAGTTAGCACTCCGCCGGAATGAGTGCTAACTCGCAACTCCATCACCTATGTGTGGACAAAGGAGGGTTCGAATGGCACCCAAGGCTAAGGTCAAGCTCAATCTCAAGCCGCTCGGCGACCGGTTGGTCGTCAAACCTCTCGAGGGCGAAGACGTCACCCCGAGCGGGATCGTCCTTCCCGAGACGGCGAAGGAGAAGCCTCAGAAGGGCCAGGTGCTTGCCGTTGGCCCCGGGGCCCGCGATGACGAGGGCAAGCGGATCCCAATGGACATCTCCGTTAAGGACAAGGTCCTGTTTGCCAAGTACTCTGGCACGGAGATCAAGATCGACGGGCAGAAGCTGCTGATCCTGCGGGAGAGCGACATCCTCGCCATCGTGGAGGAGTGATCGCCGCGGTTGCGATCTCACACGAAGGGAGGCAAGCACCCAGCGGGGGGACATGAAACTACAATCGAATGTCAACCAGACCTGAGAGGAGTGATTGAACAATGGCTGCAAAGCAACTGGCATTCTCTGAGGACGCCCGCCGGAGGCTCAAGGTAGGTGTCGACACCCTGGCCACGGCGGTGGCGACGACCCTTGGCCCCAAGGGGCGTAACGTTGCCCTCGACCGCAAGTTCGGTTCGCCCACCATCACCCACGATGGCGTGACCGTCGCCAAGGAAATCGAGCTGGAAGACCCATTCGAGAACATGGGCGCCCAGCTCCTGAAGGAAGCCGCCACCAAGACCAATGACATTGCCGGCGACGGCACGACGACATCGACCGTTTTGGCTCATGCCATGGTCACCGACGGCCTGAAGAACCTGGCGGCCGGCTCCAATCCGATGATGCTCAAGCGTGGCATCGAAGCCGCGGCCAGGGCCGTCTCCGAGGCCATCAGCAAACTGTCCATTGCCATCAAGACCAAGGACGAAATCGCCTCCGTCGCTGCCATCTCAGCCCAGGACCGGGAGATCGGCGACCTGATCGCCGAGGTGATGGATAAGGTCGGCAAGGATGGCGTCATCACCGTCGAGGAATCAAAGGGCTTGGCGTTCGAGACCGAGTACGTCGAAGGCATGCAGTTCGACCGCGGCTACATCTCGCCCTACTTCGTCACCGATCCCGAGCACATGGAAGCCAGGATTGAGGAGCCGTACATCCTGATCTATGACAAGAAGATCTCGGCGGCTGCGGACATCGTCCCCATCCTGGAGAAGCTGGTCCAGATTGGGAAGCGGGAGCTCGTGGTCATCGCCGAGGACGTGGACGGCGAGGCCCTGGCCACGCTGGTGCTCAACAAGCTACGAGGCATGCTCAACGTGCTGGGGGTCAAGGCGCCGGGCTTCGGGGATCGACGCAAGGCTATGCTGCAGGACATCGCCATCCTTACCGGCGGCACGGTCATCACCGAGGAGCTCGGGCGCAAGCTCGAATCGGTGACGGTGAACGACCTGGGACGCGCCGGGAAGGTCGTGGCGACCAAGGAAGATACGACCGTTATCGAGGGCGAGGGTCAGGCGGCCAAGATCAAGGGCCGGATCGAGGAGATCAAGGTCGAGATCGACAAGTCAACCAGCGACTACGACAAGGAGAAGCTGCAGGAGCGCCTGGCCAAGCTTTCAGGTGGCGTTGCGGTCATCCGCGTGGGCGCGGCGACCGAGACGGAGCTCAAAGAGAAGAAGCACCGCGTGGAAGATGCTCTCTCGGCCACCCGGGCCGCGGTGGAGGAGGGCATCGTCCCCGGCGGCGGTGTGGCGCTCATCAACGCCCGCGAGGCCATCAAGAAGCTCAAGCTGGAGGAGACGGACGAGGACGGGATGATCGGGATCAACGTCGTCCGCAAAGCGCTTGAGGTCCCGATGGCCAAGATCGTTGAGAACGCGGGGCAGGACGGGGCGGTGGTCATCGAAACCGCTCGCCGCAAGCAGGCCGAGGAGAAGAACAGGAACATCGGCTTCGACGTGATCAAGGGCGAGTACGTGGACATGGTCAAGGCGGGGATCATCGACCCTGCCAAGGTGACCAAGGGGGCGCTGGAGAACGCGGCCTCGATCGCGGCGATGATCCTGACGACGGAGGCTCTGGTGACGGAGGTTCCGGAGAAGGAGAAGCCGGCCGCGCCGCCCATGCCCGAGTACTAGGTCCCGGCACCTTCGACCGCACGCAGACAGCCCCTCCACTCGGAGGGGCTGTTGTCTTCCTTCTCGACTTCCGAAGTCCGCAGGACTTCAGAAGTCGGGGACGGCATTCCGGCTAATGCAGCCAGCCGGAGAACCAGGCAATCGCGCCCACCGCCGCCACCGCCATCAGCCCGAAGAGGAAGAGCCGGGCTGTGGCTTTCAGCAGAGCCCTGAACAGCGTCCACCCCAAGACAATGCAGACCAGGACGATGGCGGCGTTGAGGAGCATGTTGCTGCTCGGAAGGGTCATCCTGCACCTCGGTCACGGGTTGCGGCGTGCCAGGCAGGGGGCTCATCGGGCCCATGATCATTCCTATCCCAGCCTCTCACGGTTGAGGCCAGTGGGACTAGAGGATGATCCTGCCCCGCTTGATGACCGACGATACAAGATTGGTGCCAAAGCGGTAGCCCAGGTGCCGGTAATCGGGAGCGTCCAGGATCAGGATGTCGGCCTGCTTGCCGGGTTCGAGGCTTCCGACTCGGTCAGCTCGGCCGATCGCGGCCGCGGCATTGATCGTGGCCGCGGCGATGGCCTGGGCCGGGGTCAGCCGCAGGTAGCGGCAGGCCAGGGCGATGGCGAACTGCATGCTCTCGCACCAAGCTGTGCCCGGATTGAGGTCGGTGGCAATCGCCAGCAGACCGTCGGCCTCGAGGATTGCCTGGGCGGGTGTGTACTCGTGTTCGGCCAAGCCGAAGGGCGTGCACGGTAGGGCCACGGCCACCGTGTCCGAGCGGCCCAAGGCCAGGATGTCCTCGGTCGGTGTGTGTACCAGATGGTCGGCGGAGACGGCGCCCAGGGCTACGGCCAGTCCCGTGCCGCCCAGCCCGCCAAACTCGTCGGCGTGGACCTTGAGCGGGAATCCGAGTGCCCGGGCAGCCTCCAGGATGCGCCGTGTCTGCGCCAGGTCAAAGGCACCTGTCTCGCAGAACACGTCCACGAAGGGCAATGGTTCGCCCTCGGCTTTGTCCCGCCACCATCGCTGAACGTCGGGCAGCATCTCCTGGCACAGCAATTCGGTGTAGGCCTCGGCGCGCCCCTCGAACTCGGGAGGAACAGCGTGGGCGCCCAGGAAGGTGGGGATAAGGTCGAGCGGTCCTTCAGCATTCAGCGTCCGGATGGCCTCGAGCATGCGGATCTCGGCTGCGGTCTCGAGCCCGTAGCCGGTCTTGGCTTCGGCCGTCGTCGTCCCGTGGGCCAGCATGCGGCGCAGGCGTGGGCGGGCCTCTGCCACCAGCTCCTCCACTCGGGCGGAGCGCGTCCGCCGGACGGTGGACAGGATACCGCCGCCTGAGGCCAGGATCTCGAGGTAGGCCTTGCCCGCCAGCCGCATCTCGAACTCCGCGGCCCGGTCGCCCGCCCAGACCAGGTGGGTGTGGGGATCAACGAAGCCGGGCAGGACGACCCGCCCGGAGGCGTCGATCTCCAGCCCGGTGGGATGTCGTCGCCGGATCTCCTCGGTTGGCCCCGCTGCGACCACCCGGTCTCCCTCGATCGCCACCGCGCCGTTCTCGATCAACCCCAGCCGCCCCAACCCTAGCCCCCTCTGCAGCCCACCGGCGAGGGTGAGGAGTTGGGAAGCGGAGTGGATGAGCGTCGGGACTTCCGAAGTCCTTCGGACTTCGGAAGTCCCAGGCGCGGATTCCCTCGGAAGCGTCGCCACGTCAATCCTCCAGCAAGAGATGCTCGATGACGTAATCGTCCTGGCCGGTATAGGAATGGACGAGGCGCTCGCACGCTGCCACGCCACCAGCCATGGAGAGGGCCAGGTCCGGCGAGGGTAGGTCGCCATGACGCAGGCCCGCATAGTCTCGGTAGCTTGAATAGGCCCAATCTTCTGGCCGGGCCGTCAGGCCAGCACGGACCGGGCTGAGGTGCAGGTAGACGGTGAGACGTAGCGGATACGCATCCTGGTCCACCGCGACGGCCTGGAACTGACCCTGGAAGAGAGACCCTACACGCGCGTGGTGGGCGTTCATGGCTTTGGTGAAGGAGATCGACGGCAACTGCATTCGATGGGAAAGGTCATCCTGGCTTGGCACCAGGAGGAGGTGGTAGTGATTCGGCATCAGACAGTAGGCAAGCAACTGGGCCCCGCGGCCGGCCGGAATCCGCAGCGGGCCTGGCTGTGGCTCGCCAAGCAAGTAGCCGCGGAGTCGGCGAATGAAGAGAGCATAGTCATCTGGCGAGGAGAAGATGGTCTGGCGATTGTTGCCACAATTGTAGGCATGATAGCAAACACCGGCCGTGAGCTGCCCCGGACGTCGAGGCATGGGTCCCCCTTTTCCGGACTTCCGAAGTCCGAAGGACTTCGGAAGTCCCGAGGGGATTCTACTCCCGCACGAAGAGCAGCAGGACTGTCAGGGCGAGCAGGTCGAGAGCCGCGGCCAGGGCGCCGTTTGCCAGCAAGCCGGAGCTGAAGAGGGCGGGCCCAATGAGGGCGCCGAGCGCCCTGCCGACGGAATGGGATCCTACGTTGCTGGCCATCATGGTCGCCCGCGCCTGCGGGACCAGCTCGGTCATGAGCGGGATGGCACTGACAAGGGTGAACTCAAAGGTCAGGTAGAGCAGAAACAGGCCAGCCAAGGCGCCGAAGAGGTTTCGTCCGAGAAGGGGCAGCGCCAGGGAGGCCGCCGCGTTGAGAGCCATCCCCACGGCGACGGCCCTCCGTTTGCCCAGGCGGTCGGCCAGTCCCGCCACGAGGCCTTCGCCGCTGAGCTCTGCCGCGCCAATGACTGCCGAGGCGGCTCCCAGAGCCAGCACTTGCAGGCCGAAGGAGTTCTCCAACCAGGCGCCAAAGACGATGTTCACCACCTCGTTGGCTACGGTCACGGCAAGCGTCGCCAAGAGGCCGGCGATGGCGGAACGCCGCCGCAGCAGCGTCCGAAAGCCCTGGGCCAAAGAAGGGCGGTCGGCTTGAGAAGGATTGTCGGAGGGCAGGAGGCGCCAGAGGACCAAGAGCGAGAGCAGCGCGAGACACGCCAAGAACGGGAACGGGGCAACCCAGCCGGCGCGCGCGATGAGCCATCCAACCAATGGGATTCCCAGGAAGAAGGCGCCTGACCAGCCAAGCTCGGTGAGGGCGATGGCCAGGCCCCGCCTCTGGTATTCGACGCGGTCGCCAAGGTAGGCCTGCATGGCAGGATCGAAGGTGATCTTGCCGGCGGTGGCGACTAGCAGGCCAGCCATCAGGCCCAGATAGGTCGGCCATAGGCTCACCAGTGCTAGGCCCGCGGCAAACAGGCCCAGACTGACGAGCATGACCCTTCTCCGGCCGCGGACGTCCGCGAGGGAGCCCAGGAACGGGCTTGCCAGACCGAGGCTGGAGCGCGCGGTCACGACCAGTGCCATCGCCTGGAGGTCCACCCCCAGGCCGCGGGCGATCGTCGGCAGGAAGGGGTAGATCATCCGGTAGCCGGTGTTGAGCACCAGGCGCGTGATGGAGAAGGAGAGGATCTGGGAGCGGAGGCGGGAAGCGGGATCCTTGGACATCAGCGGTCAAGCTTGCGTAGACGAAGGGGTGAGGTGACGTTCCCACCAATGCGGACAGCTGCACGCAGAGGTGGCATTGTACCCCACGGCCAAGGGGGCTTGTCGCTATGCCGAGCTGGCATTTCAAGCCTGGGTCCGAGGCCGGATGTCGTTGAGCCCAGGTGCACAGATAGGCGTCGACGGGGCGTTACCAATGCGAGACGGATGAAGACCGGCTGATCAGGTCTACGGCAGCATCGGCATCTTCAGGCCGTGGCGTTTGGCGGCGGCGATCGCCTCCGGGTAGCCGGCGTCCGCGTGTCGGACGATCCCCAGGCCCGGGTCCGTCGTCAGGACGCGCTGCAGGCGGCGGGCCGCCTCGGGCGTCCCGTCGGCCACGATCACCTGCCCGGCATGCTGGCTGAAGCCAATGCCCACGCCTCCGCCGTGGTGGAAGGAGACCCAGGTGGCGCCGCCCACGGCGTTGATCAGAGCGTTGAGCACCGGCCAGTCGCTGATCGCGTCGGTGCCGTCGAGCATGCCTTCGGTCTCGCGGTTGGGTGAGGCCACCGAGCCAGCGTCGAGGTGGTCGCGCCCGATGACGATGGGGGCCTGGAGCTCGCCCGCGGCGACCATCTCGTTGAACCTCAGGCCAGCCTTCGCCCGTTCGCCGTAGCCCAGCCAGCAGATCCGGGAGGGAAGCCCCTGGAAATGGACCTTCTCTCGGGCCATCTTCAGCCAGCGATGCAGGTGCTCGTCGTTGGGGAAGAGGTCCATCACCGCCCGGTCGGTGTGGTAGATGTCTACCGGATCGCCGGAGAGGGCTACCCACCGGAAGGGCCCCTTGCCCTCGCAAAAGAGCGGCCGGATGTAGGCAGGGACGAAGCCGGGGAACTCGAAGGCATCGGCCACGCCGGCGTCGTAGGCGCGCTGGCGCAGGTTGTTGCCGTAGTCAAAGACTTCCGCCCCTCGTCGCTTGAAGGCCAGCATGGCTTCGACATGCCGGGCCATGGACTTCATCGAACGCCGCGCATACTCCTCAGGATCGGATGAGCGCAGGGCGGCCGCCTGCTCGAGGCCCGTGCCATGCGGCACGTACATCAGCACGTCGTGGGCCGGCGTCTGGTCGGTGACCACATCGGGGACAACGCCGCGGATCACCAGCTCGGGATAGACGTCGGCAGCGTTGCCGATCAAGCCAACCGAGAGCGGTTTCTCCTGATCCTTGGCCTCCTCGACCAGGGTCATAGCCTCCTCAAGGTCATCAACCACCGTATCCACGTAACCATGCTCGAGGCGGCGCTGGGCGCGTGCCGGATCGACCTCAACGATCAGCCCCACGCCTTCGTTCATCGTGATGGCCAGCGGCTGGGCGCCACCCATCCCGCCGAGACCGGCGGTGAGGACGAACTTGCCCTTCAGTGATGGCCAACCGCGCAGTCGTGCCAGGGAGCCGAGGGTCTCATAGGTCCCTTGCAGGATTCCCTGTGTACCGATGTAGATCCATGAGCCGGCGGTCATCTGGCCGAACATGATCAGCCCCTTGGCCGCCAGCGCGTCGAAGTGCTCCTGTGTTGCCCAGTGAGGCACCAGGTTGGAGTTAGCGATCAGCACCCTTGGGGCGTCAGCGTGGGTCTTGAAGACGGCCACCGGCTTGCCCGACTGGACGAGCAGCGTCTCGTCATCCCCCAACTCCCTAAGCGAGGCCAGGATGGCATCGAAGGATTCCCAGTCGCGCGCGGCCTGGCCCCGCCCGCCATAGACCACCAAGTCCTGTGGGCGCTCCGCCACCTCGGGGTCCAGGTTGTTCTGGATCATGCGGTAGGCGGCCTCGCTGAGCCAGGACTTGCAGGTCAGCAATGATCCGCGAGGGGCTCGCACGATGCGAGGGCTCGTCATAGAAACCTCCGCAGGAGCAGCGTCGAGAAGGGGTGAGCCTGGGTGCTCATGGGGCGGTGAAGACCAGGGATTGGATGACCTCCTCGAACGCAGCCTCGTAGCCAGGGTACCGGCTGGCCTCGGATTGCAGGGTGAGCTCAAAAAGCTTGCCCGACACCAGAGCGATGATCCAGGTTGAACGAACGGTGATCGTGGTGCCGTAGAACGTGGTCAGCTGCATCTGCATCTCGATCCGGCCTACTGGGTGCCCATTCAGGTCGTCGACCATGCCGGAGGACAGGAGCTCGCTTCCCGGAACCATCGCCTCCAGGCTTTGGGCGATACCATCAACCACATCCTCCAGGGACAGACCCACATCGGGGAAGTCCACGGCGATCGCGACGATGTTGTCCATATAGCCGATGGCCACTTGCCCCGGGTCCGGGTCGAAGGCCACCAGTCGCGCCCCTTGGGCGACGGTGGAGGCATACGCCTCGAGCAGGGGAGCGAGGTCCGGGTTTGCCTCCCCGGCCTGCTGGATCGCTGCCTCGAGGTCCTCTGCCGTCAGGTTGAGCACAATCCACCCAGGTGGGAGCGTCAGCTGGTATCCCAGCTCGCTATCTGTGAAGG
>CAYQUY010000064.1:0-10241 GCA_964420755.1 uncultured Anaerolineaceae bacterium | reverse complement strand
ATCCTGTTACCTGTGGCCTGCACATCGACAGCCTGATGAGCAACAACGGCCTGCGGGTCAACGAGGTCTTCCAGGAGACGGATGTCGCCGTGATGCACGGCTACCCGATGTATGCGGACTGGGCGCGCGATCCCCTGGATCCGGAGTTTGTGCCGTTTCTTTGTGTGCTCACGTCCGCGTTGTGTCGGAAGCCGACCCTGGCCGAGGAGTGGGGTGGATGTACGGCGCCACCGGGCAGCGATTCGACGGTGTGGGAATGGGAGCTGCGCGGCGAGCCTCGCCGGCAGTTCATGGCGAGCGAGGAGGCGTTGACGGGGTATGTCGAGCAGGTGCTGCCCCGTATCCAGGCGGTGGGTTCACCAGGAGCGATGATCTGGTGTTTTGCCGACTATGATCAGAGCCTATGGGACCGCCCCTTCTGCAACGAGTGGCGACACGAGCGTCACTTCGGTCTGGTGCGACCGGATGGCTCGCTCAAACCCCATGCGGAGGCGTTGCGACGCTTTGCGGAGACGCGGCCCAAGGTGATGCCCCCCTCGCGCACGGTGAATCTTGATGTCACGCCCGATGAGTACTATCAAGGGCCGTTGGAACACCTTCAGCGCCTCTACCGTCAGTACCTGGAAGATGCGGGATGAGATCGGGCCGGGCGCCCGAGGTTATGGGCTCCACGCCTGGCGTCGAGCTCGGGCCAGGTGTGCTCCGATGGCGAGGCGCAGGAGGAGAACATGGGCAGGAAGAAGTATGCAGCCGGTGTCGATTTCGGAACCGAGTCGGGGAGGGCCGTGTTGGTGGAGGTCGCCAGCGGCAGGGAGATCGCCACCTGCGTCTACCCGTACAAGCACGGCGTGATCGATGAGGCGCTGCCGGGGGAGAAGGTTCGCCTGGAGCCTGACTGGGCGTTGCAGGATCCGGAGGACTATATCCGGACTTTCAAGAGGACGATTCCCACCGTAGTGAAAGAGGCGGGCATCGAGCCGGAGGACGTGATTGGGATCGGCATTGACTTCACAGCCTGCACCATGATGCCGGTCCTGGCTGACGGGACGCCGCTGTGTGCGCTGCCAAAGCACAGGCGCAACCCCCACGCCTGGGTGAAACTGTGGAAGCATCACGCGGCCCAGCCGGAAGCCGACAAGATCAACGCCACCGCCCGCCGGTTGGGAGAGCCCTGGCTGACGCGCTACGGTGGCAGGATTTCATCGGAGTGGTTCTTTGCCAAGACGCTGCAGATCCTGGACGAGTCGCCGGAGATCTACGCCGAAGCGGACCGGCTGATTGAGGCTGCCGACTGGGTGATCTGGCAACTCACCGGCGTGGAGACGCGCAATTCCTGCACGGCGGGCTACAAGGCGATGTGGTCGAAGCGGGAGGGCTTCCCCAAGGAGTCCTTCTTCGCCGCCCTCGACCCCCGCCTGGAGCATGTCATCGTTGAGAAGATGTCGCGGGTGATCAGGCCAATCGGCGATCGGGCCGGGGGCCTCAACCCGCAGGCCGCCAGGTGGACCGGCCTCAAAGAGGGGACGGCGGTGGCCATCGCCAATGTCGACGCCCATGTCTCTGTGCCGGCGGCCACGGTCACGGAGCCGGGTCGCATGGTGATGATCATGGGGACCAGCATCTGTCACATGGTGCTGGGCGAGCAGGAGCGAGTGGTGGAAGGGATGTGCGGCGTCGTCGAGGACGGGATCATACCTGGCCTGTTTGGTTTCGAGGCGGGGCAATCAGGTGTAGGGGACATCTTCGCCTGGTTCGTGGAGGCCGCCGTTCCGCCGGAGTATCACGCTTTAGCCCGCAAGCGCAAGGTTGACCTGCACAAGGCCCTCGAGCTCGAAGCGGCCAAGCTCAAGCCAGGGGAGGCCGGTCTGCTGGCCCTCGACTGGTGGAATGGCAACCGCTCGGTACTGGTGGACGTGGACCTGACCGGGATGCTCTTGGGTGCGACTCTGGCGACGAAGGCGCCGGAGATCTACCGCGCCCTGATCGAGGCCACCGCCTACGGGACGCGCGTCATCATCGAGGCCTTTGACCACAATGGCGTGGCTGTGAACGAGCTCGTCGCCTGCGGGGGGTTGCCGGAGAGAAACAAGCTGCTAATGCAGATCTACGCTGATGTGACCGGACGGGAGATCAAGGTTGCGGCCTCCGGGCAGACGCCGGCGCTGGGCTCGGCGATGTTCGGGGCGGTGGCCGCGGGTGGCGCCGCCGGAGGCTACGATACCATCTTCGAGGCCGCCCAGCGCATGGCTCGATTGCAGAAGGCCACCTATCGGCCCATCGCGGCCAACCAGAAGGTCTATGAACGGCTCTACCAGGAATATGCCCGCCTCTATGACTACTTCGGCCGGGGCGAGAACAACGTGATGAAGGTGCTGAAGTCCATCAAGAAGGGCAGCTAGGGTCCGGGTCAGGCGATGAGAACGGACAGTTGAAGTATCTAGCTCGCAAGTTGGGGAAGTTGTATCCCCGGGAGGACTGCTTGATGCTTGAGTCGCTGCGGGAGGAGGTCTACCGAGCCAACCTGGAATTGCCCAAGAACAACCTGGTGGTGTGGACGGGAGGAAACGTCAGCGGGCGTGACCCCCGCACGGGGTATGTGGTCATCAAGCCCTCCGGTGTGCCCTATGCTGAGCTGGCGCCGGAGAACATGGTCGTGGTGGACCTGGAGGGGAAGACCGTTGAGGGAGCGCTCAAGCCCTCCTCCGATACCTTCGCCCATGTCTACATCTATCGCCAGCGTTCGGATGTGAACGGCGTCGCCCATACCCATTCGACCTTCGCCACCGCCTTCGCCGCCCTCGGCCGGCCCATCCCTGCCAGTCTGACTGCAATCTGCGACGAGTTCGGCGGCCCAGTTCCGTGCGGCCGGTACGCCAGGGTCGGGACCGATGAGATCGGCCGGGAAGTCGTGAAATCGATCGGCAAGAGCCCGGCGATCCTTCTGAAGAACCATGGCGTGTTCACCATAGGGCCGACGCCGGAGGCCGCAGTGAAGGCGGCAGTCATGGTCGAAGACGTCGCCCGGACAATGTACTTCGCTCTCCTCCTTGGGGAGCCGGCGGAGATCCCTCCTGAGGAAATCGAACGGGCGCACCGTCGATACCTTGAGGAGTATGGCCAAGGGGAGTGAAGCTGGGGCGCGAGGGGTCCTCTAACTGGGATCGGCCGGCGCGAGCCCGCCGGTAGTCCCGTTTGGGCAGGGAGTACTCACGCAGGCCGTCCTTGGGCAACGGGGGATTATCCCTTGGAGTGGCTGGTTGCGCGGCTATCGGGAGTCCCGTCCGGGTGCCTGATGGCCGATACGCCCATGATCGTCCGCCTTCCCGCTCCATCATGGGTTCCACAACGCTCTCGCTACAGAGGCTAGTCATCGGTGATTCCTCAGAGCGAGGGGGACCCTTCAGCGGCGTGGAAGGCATGCAGGCGGCCAGCGATCTTCGCTGGGGTTGGAGCACAGGGTGCCGGGACAAGCGGACCCTGGGACCCCAGGGCTGTCGGGGCGGGCGGCAGCCCAGGTGGGTAGTCCTTGTGTCGGACCTACTCGACGCCCCGATGGCCGTCGGCGATCACCTGAATGGTCGCTACATCTGGTTCGGCGAGCGAAGACTGGGAGATCTCCATGGCGAAAGGCGCACTTGCTGCCGCCGCGAGATCCTCCACAATGGCCATCGAGTAGCCAATGAACCGCCCCTGCGCGTTGAATGCCATGCCCACCACGTCGATCATGATGGCGGGCTCGTCCCCGGCATTCCGGACCGAGCCAGTGATATCATACCCCCAGTCCCCCATGTGACCCTCGGGGTCGAGTATCTCAAAGCCCTCTCGGGTCCAAGGGTAATCCGCGTCTGCATAACGCACTTCGGCGGAGACCCTGACATTTTCTGCGTCGGCAGGAACTCCTGATGGGAAGTACATTACGAAGGGGGCAACTTCGCCGACAGGAAGCGTATCCATCTCTATCGACCCATACCTAGTTGCGATCGCTTCCCCGGAAGGGCTGAGGAAGGTGAACGTCAGGCTTGCATCGGCGAGGTCCCGCACGCCGACGTTCCTCGCCAGGCCGATGATCCGAAAGACGTTTTCCTCTCCGATTACGCTGACATCCATAATCTCCACAACCGGCGGTTGCGTGGATGCGACTGTAGGTTCAGGGCTAGGCGGGCGGGCGGTTGGGATGGGCGCCGAAGGAGGGGTCCTCGTGTCCCCGGGTTTGGGCGAGACCTCGGGCCGGGCGGTCCTGGCCCGAGGCACAGGCCCGGCCGGCGTGTCAGTCACAGTCTCAGTCACAGCAGTTTGGCCCTCAGTGGCTTGCGCCGTGGCCGAGCTGCAAGCCATGCCGGCGAGGACGAGGACGATGAGAAGAAGCATTAGGCGTTTCATGGGTGCATCTCCTGGTCGCGTTGGGGGCTCAGCGCCCGTCTTCGGGGGTCGAGCCATCCTCAAACTTGCCCAGGCTGATTGTGTGGGGGAGGCGAGCTAGGCCGACTGCCATGCACCGGGCATGGTCATTATACACGCGTCATTGGCATCGGCGTACACGCGGACCCCTTCTGGCGGCAGGGACGACCCGTTGTGAAAACTGGCTGGTCCCCTGCACCGATCTCAACAAGGCTCAGTCTGTCGCTTCCCTCTCGCCCTGGCGCACTGGACGCCGACCGGCAGTCGTAGGCGAGGCGCGGTTCGGATCCCTCGGCTTCGCGCAGCATATGCCGTGTGCCATGCGCCGGGAACAACAGACTCGGGTGAATTGCGAGGGTTGCACGAGGGCGCGGGAGGTCTCAGAAGCAGTGTCCTTCCCCATCCGGCCTGTCCAGGCGAGGGTCTCTCCCCCCGGGGTGTGCCCAACGATGCCTGTGCGAGGAGGATGTGGAGGTTATCTATGGTGATGCGGGCGTCGCCGACACGGTCCCCATCATCCGGCCGCCGGACCAGCAGCTGGCCGGCAGGGGCCGATCTGCTGGGGATCGATGGCCATCTTGCCGCGCGGCGTTCCTTTCGGTGGAGCAGACCGCCGGAATGCCAAGGATCGCTCAGGGCTTGGAACGTGCCCTCGCATGCTAGAATCCATTCCAGAGGGAGCATGGAAGCGTTGCGCACGTTCTTCGCACAAAGCAGCGAGGAGATCTTCTTTGTCTATGGGCTAGTATTCTTCGTCCTGGGCCTGGCCATCGCGCTCCAGTCCCGTCACTCGTCCCGCCTGGAGCTAGCCCGCAGCCTGTCCTGGTTGGCGGCCTTTGGCTTGGTCCATGGCCTGCATGAGTGGGGGGATGTTTTCATCCCCATGCAGGCGGTGCGCTTCGGCGAGGGGGTGTATCTCTTGCTGCATCAGCTGCACCTGATCTTGCTGGCGGTTTCGTTCGCCTGTCTGTTGCAGTTCGGCGTGGCTCTGCTGCGGCCGTTTGGCTGGGGTCGTTGGCTCCACGTCGTGCCCAGCGCAACGCTGGCGGTTTGGGTGTTCGTCGTGTTCTTCCCACTTCCGGCTGTCTATCCCGACTTCGTGACGTGGCGCAACGTGGCCGACGCGTCCGCTCGCTACTTCCTTGGCTTCCCGGGATCCCTGCTAGCGGCCTACGGCCTGCACCGGCACATCAACCGTTGGATCGCGCCGCTCGACGTGCCGCACATCGTCCGCCCCCTCCGTCTGGCGGTGGCGGCGCTCGTCCTGTACGCGTTCTTCTCGGGCTTGGTTCCGCCCCCCGTCCCCTTCTTTCCTGGCGACATTCTCAACTCTGACACCTTGACCCAGGCCCTGGTGGCACCCCCGCCCGTGTTGCGGTCGATTATCGGCCTGGCCCTGACGCTTTCGATCATCCGGGGGCTGGAGATCTTCGATGTGGAGACAGCCCGAGTCATCGAGGGGATGGAGCAGCAGCAGATCTTAGCCGCGGAGCGAGAGCGGATCGGGCGGGATCTGCACGACGGATCGATCCAGAAGGTGTATACCGCTGGGCTGATCGTCGAGTCGGCGCTCAAGCAGGCGGAGCCTGAGAGCCTGGTCGCTGGGCGACTGCAGCGCGCCCTGAGCGTGCTGAACGACGCCATCGGGGACTTGCGGAGCAACCTCGGTGAGCTCCGTTCCCCTCCGCCAGATCGGCCTCTGACTCAAACGATGCGACAGATTGCAGAGGATCCTCGCTTCGGCTCGTTTGTCGACATCCGCCTCGACATGGACGTCCCCGAGGCGGAGAGCTTCTCGCCTGTTCGGGCCGGGCATGTGGCAGCCATCGCCAACGAAGCCCTGTCCAACATCGTCCGGCACGCGAAGGCCCGGAAGGTGGCGCTGAAGGTCATGCGGCAGGGCGATCGCCTGATCCTGACCATCCAGGACGATGGCATCGGGTTGGGGAGCGGGGTGACGGCTGGCTATGGGCTGCGCAACATGCGTGATAGAGCCCATCTGCTGGGAGGAAGCCTTACGGTCGACGGGTCCAGCAGCAAGGGAACCGTGGTCAGGTTGGATATCCCCTGGGGAGAGGACGGATGAGGCGGGTGAGGGTTTTGCTCGTCGACGATCACGAAGTCGTCCGCCTGGGGCTGATGACGCTCATCAATGACCGGGCCGATATGGAGGTGGTGGGGGAGGCGGGCACGGCCGGTGAAGCTATCCGGGCCGTCGAGCGCCTGCGGCCTGACGTTGTCCTGATGGACATCCGCTTGCCAGGCGAGGGGGGCATTGAGGCCACCCAGCGAATCGCCCGTGATTTCCCGGAGGCCAAGGTCGTCATCTTGACCTCCTTTGCCGACGATGAGCTTGTAGTGCGGGCGATCCAGGCTGGCGCGGTTGGCTATGTGCTCAAGCAGGTCGGCAATGAGGAGCTGCTGCGAGCGATCCAGGCGGCGTCGCGCGGCCAGGCGCTGCTCGACCCCGCCACCACGCAGCGTCTGCTTGCTCGTGTTCGTGAGACGGAGCGCCAAGCGGAGGAGGACGCGTTCCGGGATCTCTCGCCACGCGAGATGGAGGTTCTGGCCGAGGTGGTCCGGGGCCGGACGAACGCCCAGATCGGCAAGAGCCTCTTTCTGAGCGAGAAGACAGTGCGCAACTATGTCAGCACCATCCTGGAGAAACTCCACCTGACCAATCGCATCGAGCTGGCGACGTACGCCGTGGAGCACCGTATCGCCGATCGTCTGCGGCGGGAGTAAGGCCGGAGGCCCCAGACGCGACTATGGTCGCGAGCTTGCTCGCGGCCATGGTGTCCCTGCGTCTTGCGGGTCTTGATCAGTTCGTGGTCAGTTGAGGCCGCGGTTCAAGGCGTCCCGAGGCCCCACCTGCTTCCGTGGTCGGGCGGCCGAAGAGACGCAGGGCGAAGTAGTCCAGTCCAATGTAACCGGAGACCTTCCAGGCCAGAGCCAGGGCGATGGCGATCACGAAGTACATGGGGTTGACCCCAGCCGACCCGGCCATCATGTAGTTCCAGTTCATGAACCCACCGAAGAGGGCCGAGATGCCGGTGAAGAGGCCCAGGATCAAGGCCGCGCCGATGAGAACCTCGCCAACGGCCACCAGTTTGGCAAACCAGGTGTAGGCCTGCGCGTCGAGCATGGCCTGAATGAAGTTCCGGTACCAGTCGTAGGCAATCGGCGGTCGGCCGGTCTCGGGGATGGAGACGGCGCGGGTCCAGAACCCCATGAGGGCTTCGCCACCCCGCATCCACGCCGCGTCATTGATCTTTTCCCAGCCTGCCTGGAGCCACTGCCAGCCAAGCCAAAGCCGGGGAAGCAGCCAGAGCCAGCCAGCGCGAGGATCGTTGAGCAGCCCGCGGAGCAGGGCAGGTTCCTGGAGCTTCTTCATGTTTCTCGCTGCAACCTCTGCCATTGCTTCCTCCTTGGATATCACCCGTCTTGTGGTGCGTGGGTGTTGATCTCTTTGTGCCCACGATACCGCTACTTCACACGCCCGGGTAGGGGCGGCTGCCCCCAGTGGAGTAGGGACAGATGACCCCAACTTCTCGGTGGGGCCCGGGTTCGACTCCGGAGACCATGTGGCGCTAGGGAGCCCGGTTGCCCTTGTCCGATGTGACCGGAAGGCCCTTCTCCCTGGAAAGGTTTCGCTTGGTGAGGGTTGGGGAGAAGCCCCGACGATCGGCAATGCGCTTCTGCTCTCCAAGGATGGTGGCTTGCCATCGCCCTGCAAATTGACGGAGCAAGGTAGCTGTGATAGACTTCCCCGCATCCATCATCGGAGGCAGTCCCTTTGGCAAAGCGTGCCACCGGCGTGGTTCGGTGGTTCGATGGCTCAAAAGGATACGGCTACATCGAGGCCGAAGATGGCGAGAGCGTCTTCGTGCACTACACTGCCATCACGGAGCAGGATGCGCCTCTCCTTCTGGAAGGCGACCAGGTCGTATTCTTCCTCGAACAGACAGTTCGCGGCCCGCAGGCCACGGACGTTACCCGCCTGAATTGAACCACCAAGTGATACGGATCGGACCTTGCCCCGGACGGCGGCCGTCGCTGGGGCTTTCGTGCGTTGCCGGGTGCCTATCGATGGCAAACAGAAGGTAAGCAGTATGACAACCAAGACACTTCGACTGATTCCCCTGGGAGGCCTGGGGGAGGTCGGCAAGAACATGATGGCGCTCGAGTACGGCGAGAACATCCTGGTGATCGACACCGGAATCATGTTCCCCGAGAACGATATGCTGGGGATTGACTACATCGTCCCAGACTACCGGTATTTGCTCGACAAGAAGCAGAAGGTGCGGGGGATCGTGGTCACCCACGGGCATGAAGACCATGCCGGGGCCATCCGGCACGTGATCGAGGAAATCCAGGCGCCGATCTACGCCACACCGCTCACCCGCGGCCTGCTGGAGGTCAAGCTCAGCCGCAACGGGTTGCTCCACCAGGCCCAGCTCAACACGGTGCGGGCGGAGGACCATGTTCAGATCGGCCCATTTGGCGTCGAGTTCTTCCATGTGTGCCATTCGATTCCAGATGGGGTCGGGCTGGGCATCACCACACCCGCAGGGCTGATCGTTCATTCCGGCGACTTCAAGTTTGACCACACCCCGGTGGACGGCTGGGCGAGCGACTTCGCCAAGCTGGGCGAGTTCGGGGGGCGGGGCGTCCTGGCCCTGCTGGCCGACTCCACCAACGCTGACAGGCCGGGATGGACCCCCTCGGAGAGGGTGATCGATCCCGCGTTTGATATGGTCTTCCGCCAGGCCAAGGGTCGGATTTTGATCGCCACCTTCGCTTCGCTAATCTCGCGAATGGTTCAAGTTGCCCAGGCTGCTATCCGTCACGGGCGGGTCATGTCCCTCGTAGGGACCAGCATGGTGGAGAACGCCAAGATGGCGCGCAGCATGGGATACCTGGAGGTGCCGGACGATCTGATTGTCCCGCTGGATGAGGCGTTGAAGATGAAGCCCTCCCGGGTGGTCCTGATGTGCACGGGGACACAGGGCGAGCCGTCCTCCATCCTGGGGCGGCTATCCACCGGCACCAACCGCCAGTTCGATCTTCGCCCGGACGACACCGTCGTCCTATCCTCGCACCCCATTCCGGGAAACGAGGAGATGGTGCACCGGACCATCAACCGGCTCTTCCAGCGGGGGGCAGAGGTGATCTACGACGCCGTGGCGCCGGTGCATGTCTCCGGCCATGCCAGCCAGGAGGAGATGAAGCTGCTCCTGCAGCTGGTGCGGCCGAAGTACTTCGTTCCGATCCATGGTGAGCTCCGCCACCTCAAGCGGCACGCTGCCCTGGCCTATGACATCGGCTATGGCCCGGAGCAGGTGGCGGTGGTAGAGAACGGCACAGTGATCGAGTTCGCGGAAGGGGAGATGCGGATCGGCGACCGGTTCCCTGGAGGATATGTGTTCGTGGATGGAAGCGGGGTGGGCGACATCGGCCCAACCGTGATGCGCGAACGCGAGGCCCTGGCCAAGGACGGTCTGGTGGTCGTGCATTTGCATCTCGATCCGGGGGGCAGGGGGTTGAAACGTCCGCCGGAGGTCGTATCCAAGGGCTTCGTCTTCGTCCGCGATGCCGAGGAGCTCATCGAACGGGCCAAAGCCCGGATAGGCGACTTGGCTGCGGCGGGCAACGGCGACCTGAAAGAGAAGGTGGAGAAGGAGCTTGGCAGGTTCTTCTACGCCGAGACCAAGCGCCGGCCGATGATCCTCGTCTTGACCTCCGGGGGGCCTTAGGTCACCCCGTTGCCCAGGCGCTGGGGCCTGGCAAGGGGCGAACACGTCAACAGCCTGGGCAGCCTCAGTGCGCGCAGGGGCCACCTT
>CAYQUY010000063.1:0-10278 GCA_964420755.1 uncultured Anaerolineaceae bacterium | reverse complement strand
ATCTGCTTCTTTACATGGCGCTCCACTGGGGTGACGTTTCCAGTGTGATGCCGATTATGGGAAGCAAGGTGATCTTTGCCGGTCTTCTGGCCATCCCCATGCTTCATGAAAGACACAACTGGCAGGTCTATATCGCTGCAGTTCTAGTGGCAGTTGCAATCGCCATACTCAGCTACTCTCCGTCAAGAAGCGGAAACAGTAGGTTCCCGCTGAAGCCAATTGTGCTGATGACCAGCTGCTGTGTCATATTCGGATTCACCGACATCCTCATCAAGCGCTCGCTGGTCTATCTGGACCCCTATAACTTCATGGTCTACTACAACTTCGTTGTCGGCGTCCTTTCACTTTGCGTCATTCCCCATCTCAGGGACAAGAACGTGCCGCTTGTATTGAAAGGCACGGATTTGCAGCTCAGTTTCTGTTCCGCGGTTTCACTGGTCACGGCGACACTGCTCTTTGTGATCCTATTAGGAATGTGCAGTGGCGTGGTCATACCCAATATCCTGCAGGCGACCAGGGGGGTCTTCATCGTGCTTATCAGTGTGGTCCTGACCCATCGCGGAAGCACAATACTGGAAACGCAAAGCAAGAAGGTGTACGTGCTTCGCTTGGCCGCGTCTATTCTCATAGTGGTCTCCATCTGGATCGCACTGGGGCATTTCTCCACCGCTTCATAACCACGACGGTAAGTTACACGAATGACCAAGACTGGCGCTGACCGAGGAATCGCTGGGGATCCGTAGCTTTCGCGGTGATATTGCACCGCGCTCGGAACAAGATCCCGCTGGGCGGCGCCATGGTTGCGCTCCGGGATCTTCTGCTTGCTCAAGAAACCCACCTATGGAAGGAGACAGGAGGGGGGTCCGGGGATATGCTCATCCCCCTCCTGCAGCGGTGTCTCCAGCGGATTGGATCCATAGATCCTGCGTCAGGATAGGCGCAATCGCAGGACCCTCTAGCTCATAGACGAGCCGATTGCTGCATGCTTTGGGAGTGCGACACCGTCTCCAAAGGACTAAAGAGACTAAGGCTCGCTGATGACTAGATAATCCCAGCCGCCTTCAGCTCCTTGAGCCTGCGAGGACCAAAGCCCAGATACTTGAGGTAGACCTGCTCATCGTCATAGCCCACGGGCCGGCAAACCCATTTGGTCCGAGCGGGCGTTTCGGTCATTTTGTGTTGCGCCTGAGCCACAACGAGCTCCCCGTAGACAGGGTCTTTCACTGGGGTGAAGATCCCTCGATCCAGCCAGTTCGCATCGTGCATGGTCTCCTCCGGCGAACAAACGGGGGCGACCACTGGGGTTATGGGCGCCAGACGGCCACTCTTGCCGTATTCCACGGACATCCTCACCAATTCCTCGTTGGTGTACTTGCTGGTTTCGGCAAACACCAGCGGCGCCCATTTCATCTGCATCTTCTCTTCCGTGAAGGCCGACAGGTCCCTCCAGCTCGCCGCGCCCCACTCCTCCCACTTCCCCACCATGTCGGCAAATGCCTGCCACATCTCCAATCTCAGCCCGCCCAGGAAGACGGCGCCGTCTTTGGTCGGCGCGAAGCAGTAAAGCCAGCCGGCCGTATCCAGGCTGCCGAAACGCTCATTGACGACACCTGATCCCTGATACCAGACCGATGCCCAGTCATCCATGCAGGCGTAGGCCTCGGCCGAAGCCACGTCCAGCGCCTGTCCTTCCCCAGTCATTCCTCGCCAATGCAGGGCGGCCAGGATACCCACGGCCATGAACGTTCCCGCCTGGATCCATCCGATCCAGGGGCCAGCCTTGGTGGGAACAGCCCAGGGGTAATCATCGTAGCCCTTGCCTTCGGGCATGACCTCCCCCGTGGCATACTGTATTGCCGATCTGGCCTGGACGATGTTGTCATAGTCCGGCATCCGGCTGGCGCTCATGGGTCCGAACTGCCCGTATGCGGTGATCGAAGCGAAGATCAGCCGGGGGTTGACTTGTCTCAGCTGTTCGTAGCCAATGCCCCATTCGTCCATGACACCCGGCCTGTAGGTCTCGATCAGCACATCCGCCTGACTCACCAGGCCCCTGAGGATCTCTCGGGCCTCCGGCTTCTCCAGGTTCAGAGTGATGTGGAACTTGTTTCGCCCCTCGGTGAGGTAGTTGAGCCCTTCGCCCTGATGCAGGATCCCATATGGGGTGCAGGTCCTGATGAAATCACCTTCCGGGGGTTCGACTCGCAAGACTCGAGCGCCGAATTCGGCCAGCATCGAAGAGCAGTAGCATCCCGCGAAGCTCTTGTGGCTCAAGTCCAGCACGGTAACATCGTCCAAGGCCTCGGGCCTCGCTCGCGCAATCCGCGGGTCGTCTCTCTCTCTCACCCAATCTGACCATGCGGGTTGTTCCATGTCTCCAATCCTTTTCCGAGGCGGCGAAGAGAAGGACTCACTCTCTGGCCATGATCAACCCGGCCTTGCCATCCCAGTCGGGCGGGGGCCGGCGCCCTCGAACGTCGGCCCATTTGCCCAGGGCGCCGCACTCGTACAGCTGCTTGATCTCGTCTTCCGTCTTCCCCAAGTAGTGGGTCATAACGTATTCGTTGTCGAAGCCCACGGGCCGGATCGTCCACTTCATCTTCGGAGGCGTCCTTGACATCATCACCGGGAATTCGTAGTCCAGGAACTGGCCGAGGAGAGGATCGTCGACCTCCGTCATGAAGCCGCGGGCGCGGAAGTGCGCGTCCTCCACCACGTCTTTGATCGTGTAGACGCGAGAGGCGGCGAAGCCATGCTTCTCAGCCAGGCGCTCGACCTCCTCCGCGGTCTTGGTTCTCACCCAATCGGCGATGATCCCGAGGATCTCGGTAGCGTTCTCCTCCTGCAGCCGCGTCAAATGGTCCTTGAACCTGGGATCGTCAGCCAGGTCCGGCCTGTCCATTGCCAGGCACAAGCCCTTGAACTCATCCGGACTCGGCGCAGCTAGCGCGACAAGCTTGTCGCCAACACAGCGGAACGTGTCGGCAGGGCAGAGCGATACGTCCCTGTTTCCAGCGGGCATGGCTGTCTTCCCGGTGACCTGCTGGTAGGGCCAGACCCAACTCATCGTCCGCATGATGCTCTCACTCTGCGACAGCTCGATGTACTGCCCCTTCCCGGTCCTCTCCCGGTAATGCAGGGCTGCCAACACGGCCGCCTCCGCGATCAGTGCGCCGTAGCTGTCGCAGATGTAGAGCTTGTTCTTGAGGGGCCCCCGTCCTGGGAATCTTGACATCCAGGCATATCCGGACATTCCCTGCGCCGCCCCGTCATTGGAGGGCCTGTTCTGCCCGGCATACAGCCCCCACTGACCGAAACCGTTCTTGGAGAGGTAGATAATGCTCGGGTTGATCTCCTTGATCTGCCGGTAGCCGACATTCCAGCGTTCCATCACCCCCGGCCTCTGGTTCTCTTCAATGATGTCCGCCTTGGCTGCCAGCTCATGAAACACCTGCTGCCCCTCGGGTTTGTGCAGGTCGAGGCCAATCCAGTACTTGTTGGGGTTGGGGCGCACCAGCGACGTGCTCTGCCCCCTGAAGAAGTAGCCAAAGGGGGCCATGTTGCGCATCGTGTCGCCCAGAGGCGGCATCTCACACTTTATGACATCGGCGCCCAGTCGCGCCAGGAGGGCTGGTCCCATAGGCCCCAGCAAGAGCGTGCACACCTCCAGCACCTTGATGTCCCTCAACGGTGAGGGCCTGGCACGTTTCCTGTCCTTGTAGTCTTTCCAGGTCTCTTGCGCCATGATCGTCAGCGCCCTTTCGGTTTGCGGGTTGGCCCCTTCTCGCCTGAACGAACGAGCCACGCCTGGTTTGCGCCCTCCGGTGACAGCCTCAACACCCCAGACCACGCGTCCTGCGCGGCGCAGGAGGGAGGATCGCATGCATCGAACCGCCCCATCGCCCCGCCGACCCGTTCCGGGTCGGCGGGCTACGACGGACGTCCTGCTTGCCTCGCAACGGCCCTCATCCGGGGCTTGCAGCCTCGACCACCCATAGGGAAGCGCCAGGCACGGCCTGGCGATGGCCTATGCACCCGGTCGGCTTGGCGCAGGTCGCCGACGAGTGACAGGTGGGGGATGATCGGTGACCTCTTACCGGCTGGTGCGTGCTCACTGTCCGATGTCTCTCAACACGGTGAGAGCCCGTGATCGCCCTCCCCCGCATCGAAGGCTTAGCTCATGAGGCGTTGTCGATGATGATCTCCGCAGCCAAGCGCGCGCCGAGGCCCGGAATCAGGCTGCACTTCTCAAACCCCTTCTCACTGGCGAAGATGGCCATCGCCTGTTCGCTCTCACCCGGATTCAGCTTGTGGCCCAGCGTCACAGTTTCGATGATGTCGGTGCAGAGCCTGGCGCCGACCTCGCGTTCGAAGGACGCCATGAACATCTGAGCCATCTGCATGGTTCGTCCCACCGCCTGTGGATCCAGCCGGTCGTCACTGCCAAAGTACAACCCGAAGGCGATGAGGCTCCCCGTGATGCCTCCACAGACGAGACCGGTTCCCCCGATCCCGGGGAAGGGGCTCAGCGCCTTGATGATCTCCATGTTCCCCAGGCCAAACTCCTCCATCAGCGTGAGCGCCGTACTCTGAGCACAGTTCTTCAGGATGAAGTTGTTCTCCTCTGCGTGGCGCTGAACGCGATCGAGGATCTTCTCCTTGTTTGCCCGCAACTCCTTGGGGTCGAGTTTCTTCCTCGGAATCCCCTCCTTGGAGAGCTTCCTGATCCTGGCCTCCAGCACTGGCACATCCCACTGCCTGTCTGCCAGTTCTTGCACTCTCGCCCGTAATGCCTCGTAGTCCGCCATGATGTCTTGCCTCCGTCAAGCGCGTTCTGCGGCTCTCCCCAACCTGGCTCTCGCCGGCCGCGAACGTGCTCCAAGAGCGGGCATCAACCTTCGGCCTGCTAGAACGGGAAACTGTGCTTCGATTTCTCGATCGTGACCCACTTCACCTCGGTCAGTTCCTCGATGGAATAGAAACCACCTTCACGGCCTTGGCCGCTTTCCTTGAAGCCTCCGAACGGAACCGATGCCTCGGCGTCGACGGAAGCGCTACCCACGTGAACCATCCCGGCCTCGAGACCCTCGGCAAGGAAGATGGCCTTCTGCAGGTCTTTGGTGATGATCCCCGCCGAGAGCCCATACGTGGTATCGTTGGCGGTCTCCAGCGCCTCAGCCTCATCCTTGACGGTGATGATCGGCGCGACGGGCCCAAACGTCTCTTCACGGTAGACCAGCATGTCTTTGGTGATGTTTGTGAGCACCGTGGCCTGATAGACCCGCCCTTCGTACTTGCCTCCGGCAAGGAGCTTGGCACCCTTGGAGACTGCATCCTTCACGTGGGAATCGACCTTCTTGACCGCTCCGTCGTTGATGAGCGGCCCGATGACCGTCTCCGGCTTCCTGGGGTCACCTGCGGGGAGAGAGGCCGCCTTCTTGGCGAACTTGGCAGCGAATTCCCCGACGATCGGCTGCTCCACGATCACACGCCCAACGGACATGCAGATCTGCCCCTGATGGAGGAAGGCGCCGAAGGCAGCCGCGTCGACGGCGTAGTCAACATCCGCATCGGCAAGGATGATGAGCGGATTCTTCCCGCCGAGCTCGAGGGTGTATTCCTTCAGCTTTGCCGCGGCTCGCTGAGCGATCTGGCGACCCGTTACCGTCTCGCCGGTGAAGGCCACAAACGAGCAACGATCATCATCGATGAGCGCGCTCCCGAGCACGCTCCCAGGGCCTGTTACCACGTTGAGAGCTCCGGGGAGCAAACCCGCCCGCTCGAAGAGCTCTCCGATCTTTAGGCCGATGACAGGGGTATCGCTTGCCGGCTTGAAGACGACCGTGTTGCCCGTCGCCAGCCCATAGGCAACCTTGTACATGGACAGAATGAGCGGGAAGTTCCAAGGTGAAATGGCGACTACGGTTCCCCTCGGTGACCGAAGGGTCATGGAGAGCTTCGTCGGATCGGTGTGGAAGGTCTCGCCGAGGATCCGCTTGCCGTCGGCCGCGGCCGTTGTGAGCAAGTCCACCGTTTGAGAGATCTCGAACATGGCTTTGCCGAACGTGCTCCCTCCTTCACCGGTGAGCACTTCGGCAAACTCCATTCGGCTCTCTTCCAGGATATGGCCGGCCTTGGCAATGATCAGCGCACGATCAAACGACGACGTCCTGGACCATGGTTTCCGGGCCGCGTAGGCAGCGGCCATCGCCCGATCCGCATCTTTGGCGTCCCCCTTAGGCACGCGGGCATAGACCTCCCCTGTGTACGGATCGAGATCATCAAAGGCGGCTCCGGAGACGGCATCGACCCACTTGCCATTGATGAACATCTGATAGGTCTTCATGGCTTCTCCTCTCGACTATGCGATAGCCCTGCCCTACACCCGCAGGACCGGCTTCATCACCCGTCCCTTTTCCATATCTTCCACTGCCTGGTTGATTTCATCAACAGCATAACTCAGGGTCCTAAGTTTGGACCGGCAAGATCATCGCTGACGGATGTGCCGGATCATGAAAGACGACCTGATCCGCATCGCATAACGTTTGTGCCGTAGCCAATGGCTCTCCACTTCCGGGATTGCGTGCCCAGCGGGGATGCGCCCCGCTCGATACCTGCACCCGGACCCGGTGACCTCGCCTGAAGCGGTACGCCGTGGGCCACAGATCGATGTGGACGCGTCGCGTGCCATCCGGCTCCGGTGGAAACCGGCTTGGGACCAGACGCATCAAGCCGTCGCAGATGTTGATGGACTTGCCCGACGGATCCACATCGCACAGACGCACGAAGAAATCCGTGTGTTCGAGACTCGATTGCACAAACAACTCTGCTTGTACCGGACCGATCGCCTCCATGTCGCGTTCGAGAATCACGCTGGTGTAGACGAGGACATCGTGCCGCGCTTCCAGCGGCCGCTGGTCCTTGGGGCCCGCGTTGGCGCTCATGGCCGCACCCCCCACCCCCGGCGTCGGATCGGCCGGGTCATAGCGGTAGCGATCGGGCTCCGAGTCGGGCGGCGTCTCCGGCGAGAGGGCCCGGCCGGGGTGCAAGTGCCAGCGTTGCGGTCTCGAATTGGCGGGCGGCCATCCCCGCAGGTCCCGCCATTCGTTCGCTCCCATCACAAAGATGCGCACCGGCATCTCACGGAGCCCGCTCCCATCACCCAGCAGGTGGACCCGGAACAAGGCAAGGGCCTCTCGGATGGCCACCCGCATGTACCCCAGCAGGTCAAGATGTGTCCAGGGGCCAATCGTCAGATAGGGCTGGCGACCGGAACGCACCAGCGCGAGATAATCTCGAATGGTCTGGGGCAGGAAGACGTCGTACCAGCCGCCCCCCATGTGGTTGGGCACCGTCACGTCGGGGACTGTCCCGCTGAAATCGCTCCGAGCCCACCATTCGTCGCCCGGCTCGTTGTGTTCAAGCCATTCGCGCCAGAACTTCACCGGCCTGCCCAGCACCTTTTCATCCACTTCAATCAGCGGCAAATGCGCGTACGCTGGCCTCAGCTTTCTCTCCCCGGTGAGCTGGGAGAGCAAGACACCCAACGGCGATCCCTCTTGGGTCATGATCTGGTTCGTCCAGCTAAGGCACGACTCAAGCCAGAAGGACTCGCCCGGATAGGTCACCGTCCGGAATTCGGCGCTGGTGACCCACGTCGCCATGGCCTTGAGGACCGGTCCCACTTCTTTGGCCATCGCCCATTGGACAAAGCCGAGATAGCTCATACCGAACATGGCCAACTCGCCGTTGAACCAGTCCTGTTTCTTCATCCACTCGACGGTTGCCAGTCCGTCGCCCTGCTCCTGATGGAAGGGGTCGAGTTCTCCCCCCGAGCCGAACGTGCCGCGGCAGCTCTGGATGAACACCTGGAAGCCGCGCTCGGCGAATGGCCGGCCGAACAGCAGGCCGAAGACGCTCCGCCGGCCGTAGGGCGAACGGATCAGGATCGTCGGAGGGCGGCCGTTGGCCGTAGAGTAGCGGTCCGCCAGCAAGACGACCCCATCGGGCATGGGCACCCTGACGTCCCGCTCGATTACGATGTCGTACGTCTCAGCCGGCGGCAGGTCGAGCAGTCTTCCGACGACACGACTGGAGACGCTCATGAGCCCTCGCGATTGGCGACAGTTCTGCTGGCGCTATAGCCGCAACACCGGCTTGATCACCCGTCCCTTTTCCATGTCTTCCACTGCCTGGTTGATGTCGTCGAATGGATAGAACGTGATCAAGCGCTCGAAGGGAAACCTCCCCTGGCGATGCAATTCAATAAGCTTCGGGATGAACAGATCCGGGATGGCATCGCCCCCGAGGATCCCCATGACCGCCCGGGCATTCATGATGAGGTCCATGTTCAGGCCGACCTCTGTACCGGGAGGAACCACCCCGGTCAGGCCGCAAACCCCGAGGCGAGGCAGAACGTCCACTGCCTGCCTGAACACCTTGGGGTTGCCGACGCACTCAAGGCTGTACTGCGCGCCCCCGCCGGTGATGTCCAGGATGGCCTGAACCGGATCCACCTCCCCGGCGTTGATGGTATGGGTGGCGCCAAGTTCCCTGGCCAACGTCAAACGATTCGGATGGACATCCACAGCGATGATGGTTGTGCAACCGCACACGGCGGCAGCGAGAATGGCGCTCATGCCAACGTTGCCGACGCCGAATATGGCGATGGAAGCGCCGGGCCTGGGATGAAGGGAATTCATGACCGCTCCGGCACCGGTCATGATGCCGCACCCCATCGGGGCCAGAATCTCCAGAGGAACGTCATCCCGCACCTTGACCACGTTCCGTTCGTTGGCCAGGGCGAAGTCGGAAAAGGAAGACTGACAGAAGAAGGAACCGTGAACGACTTGGTGGCCCTTCCTCAAGGTTGAAGTGCCATCCGGACGAGCGCCGTGGAAGTTGTGCAGGAAGAAGTTCAGGCACGAGAGCGGCCTGCCTGACTTGCAGGAACTGCACGTGCCACAGTAGTCCCAGGCCAATACGACATGGTCGCCCGGCTTGACCTTCGTCACCCGCGCGCCGACCCTTTCGACCACGCCGGCCCCCTCGTGTCCAAAGACACTCGGCGGCTCTGGGATCGGCAGATGCATATCCCGGCCTGCCAGATCCGTATGGCATATGCCGGCGGCTTGGATCCGTACCAGCACCTCATCATCGTTGGGATCAGTGAGCTGCAGTCGCTCGATCCTGAAAGGCCCCGATGTCTCAAATACAACCGCGGCTTTGATGTCCATGTCGCTCCTCCCCACCCCTGAATGGACTCCTCAAACGCAGGTGAACCAAACGCGGAATACGCCGGGCACCGGGTCGCGGCCCATGGCGTAGATGCCCTCCGGCGGCCGCCCAGGCAACGGGCCTGGTGGACCGGGCATCCCCAGATCAGCTCTGTTGGCCGGTCAGCTGGGCCGTCTCCGCTCCGGCAGGGAAGGCCACCTGCAGGCCATTTCCCGATCCACGGTGCCTTCGGCGTGCGCTCTGGGAAAGCAGCGCCCCACCCGGATTGCCGAACAAGCTCACTGCCTCGACCCTACAGCCCCAGGTACGCCTTCCTCACATAGTCGGTCTGCAGAAGGTCGCAGCACTTTCCTTCCAGGCTGACGCGCCCGCTCTCCAGCACGTACGCGCGATCAGCGGTCTCCAGCGTGTGCTTCACGTTTTGCTCGATGAGCAGAATCGTGACCTCCTCATCGCGCAGCGCTCGGACGATGCGGAAGACCTCGGCGATCAGCAACGGGGCCAGGCCGTACGAGGGTTCGTCTAGCAGGCACATCTTTGGCCTTGACATCAGGGCGCGCCCGATCGCCAGCATCTGCCGTTCCCCGCCGCTCAGAGTCTTGGCCAGCTGCCCCTGTCTTTCCTTAAGGCTGGGGAAGACCCGAAAGACTCTTTCCAACGTCTCCTTTCTCCGTCCCCACGCCTGGGAGCAATAGGCACCCATCTCCAGATTCTCACGAACGCTCATATCAGGAAATGCCCTACCGCCCTCGGGCACCTGCGAGATCCCGAGGTCAACCACGGAGTGAGGGGGCAGCCCGTCGATCCTCCGTCCGAGGAACTCGACGCGCCCCGACGACGGTGGCAAAAGGCCGCAGATGGCCTTGAGCAGCGTCGTCTTTCCGCAACCGTTCGAGCCGATCAGGGCAACGATCTCCCCCTGTTTCACCACCAGGCCGATATCCCACAGGACCTGGGTCTTCCCGTAGCGAGCGCTGACGTCAACAAGCTCCAGCATGACCACTACTCTCCCAGGTAGACCTCGACGACAGTCCGACTGGT
>CAYQUY010000062.1:0-10396 GCA_964420755.1 uncultured Anaerolineaceae bacterium | reverse complement strand
GGGGACAAGCGGGGAGCCCCCATCGCTCCGCTTCGCGAAGCAGCCCGAGGCAAGGCCGGAGGGCCGGGGCTGCTGCGCGAGGGGATGTGAGTCCCCTCCCCCCTGTCCCCTCCAGAACATCGGAGGGAGAGGCTAGCCCTCATTTCCCTCACCGCCTCCATCACGAAACTCTCATCCCCTTTTCCCCTTTCAGTGGACTAGAATTGCCCCCGTGAAGCCCATCCCCCGAGTCCTCTCGTTCGTCCGCCCCTACTGGCGCCGGGCCGTCCTGGCCCTGGTCCTGCTCACCTCGCTGGTGCTGTTCGATCTGTCCATCCCGCGCCTGATCCAGCGTTTGATCGACCAGGGCATCAGCCAACAGAACCAGACGGTCGTCATCCAAACCGGGCTGCTCATGCTGGCCATCTCCGCCGTGAGCACCCTCATCGCCGTCGGCAACAACCAGTTCTCCATCCAGGTCGGCGAGGGCACCGCCCGCGACCTGCGCCAAGCGCTCTTCCACAAGATCCAGGACTTCGCCTTCGGCGACCTCGACCGGCATCAGACGGGCCAACTGATGGTCCGCCTGACCAGCGACATCGACGCCGTGAAGCGCCTGGTCCAGGTCACGCTGCGCATCGGGACCCGCGCCCCGTTCCTGATGCTCGGCAGCCTGGTGCTGATGTTCAACACCAGCCGCACCCTGGCCTTGACGTTCCTGCCGCTGCTGCTGGTCACATTGGCGGTGATCATCGCCTTCATCGTCGGCATGGAGCCACTCTTCCGCACCGTCCAGCGCCGACTCGATCGGCTCAACACGGTCCTGCAGGAGAACATCGCCGGCGTACGCGTGGTCAAGTCGTTCGTGCGGGGGCCATACGAGGCGCGGCGCTTCGAAGCCGCCAACGAGGACTTCACCGAGCGCACCGTGCGCGTGATGCAGGTCATGTCGGTGATGACGCCGGCGCTGACGATGCTGGTCAACGCCGGCATGGTGCTGGTGATCTGGTTCGGTGGTCAACAGGCGATCGCCGGCGGCCTGTCGGTCGGTCAGATCGTGGCCTTCACCAACTACCTTCTGACGACGATGACCCCCCTTGTCATGATGACGATGCTCTCCAACACATGGGCCAGCGGATTGGCCTCCGCCGGGCGCATCAACCAGGTCCTGAACATCGTGCCCGAGGTCCAGGATGAGCCCGACGCCACGGCCCCCGCCGGCGGGCTGCGCGGGCAGGTCGTCTTCGAAGGTGTTTCCTTTCACTACAGCCAGAGCGGCGACGCCGTGCTGCGCGATGTCAACCTCGAGGCCGAGCCCGGGCAGACGCTGGCCATCCTGGGCGCCACCGGCTCCGGCAAGTCGACCCTGATCAACCTGGTGCCGCGGTTCTACGATGCCACCTCTGGCCGGGTGCTGATCGACGGGGTCGACGTGCGCCAGGTGCCTCAAGACGCACTGCTTCATCAGATCGGCGTCGTGCCGCAGGACTCGATCCTGTTCACCGGGACCGTGCGCGACAACATGCGCTATGGCGCCCCGTCCGCCTCCGACGACGAGGTGATCGCCGCAGCCAAGGCCGCCCAGGCGCACGGGTTCATCCAGGCGCTGCCGCAGGGGTACGACACGCAGGTCGAGGAGCGCGGCACCAACTTCTCCGGCGGACAGAAGCAGCGCCTGGCGATCGCCCGCGCCCTACTCCTGCAGCCTCGAATCCTGATCCTGGACGACGCCACGAGCGCCGTCGACGTCGAGACCGAGACCAAGATCCAGGACGCGCTCGTGGCTTCCGCGGATAGCCGCACGACCCTCGTGGTCGCACAACGGATCAGCACCGTGCTGCGGGCCGACAAGATCGTCGCGCTCGATCACGGACGGGTCATCGCCCAGGGCAAACACGAGGAGCTGATGCAGTCCAGCCCCGTCTATCGCGAGATCTATGACTCGCAGCTGGGTGACGGGCCTCGCCTCGAGCGCGAGGCAGTGTCGACCAAGGCAGGGTTCGATGACTGACCGATCCTCGCCTCCGTCGACCACCGCCATCCGGGCCAGCCTGCAGCCGCGGCCGCCCGCCCGCGTGGGTGTGATTGAGAAAGCGAGAGAACCCCGCCACGCCGTGGCCCGGCTTACCGCGTATCTCCGTCCCTATGGAACGGTGCTGGCGATCGTCTTCGCCTGCGTGCTGATCTACACCGTGCTCGGCCTGATCGGCCCGTACCTGATGGGCGTCGCCATCGACCGGTTCATCTCCGTGCACCAGCTGGCCGGGCTGGGACGGATCGCCCTGCTCATGCTGGCCGTCTACCTGCTGAACAACCTGTTCCAGGCCCTCGCCTCCTGGCTCATGTCGAACATCTCGCAGCGCGCCCTCAAGCAGGTGCGGACGGACCTCTTCGGCCACCTGCAGACGATGGGCTTGAGCTTCTTCGATCGCAACCCGGCCGGCGAACTGATGAGCCGGCTCACCAACGACATCGACGCCATCAACCAGGCCGTTTCCCAGAACGTGACCTCCCTGGTAGCCAGCGTGCTCTCGATGATTGGGATTCTCGTGGCCATGTTCGTGCTCAATCACTGGCTGGCGCTGGCCTCGGTCGTAGTGGTCCCGATCACCTTCTGGTTTGCCGAGTTCATCGCCCGTTACACCCGCAAGGGATATCGGGAGCTGCAGAAGGACCTGGGCGAGCTCAACGCCGCGACGGAGGAGTCGATCAGCGGCGAGCGAGTCATCAAGGCCTATCGACGCAGCGACGCGGTGCAGTTCATGTTCCGCCAGCGCAACGAGCAGGTCTACCGCGCCGGCATCTATGCCAACACCTATGCCCTGCTGCTGATGCCACTGACCGGCGTGCTGGGCAACTTCTTCGTCATCGTGCTGGCCGCGCTCGGCGGCTGGTTGGCGCTGAGAGGCCTGGTGACGGTCGGCATCATCGCCACCTTCATCAACTACGCGCAGAACTTCGTCAACCCGCTGCGGCAGCTGGCGAACCTGTACAACTCGATCCAGGGTGCCCTGGCGGGCGCCGAGCGCGTGTTCGAGATCATCGATACGCCGCCCGAGGTCGAGGATGCCCCCGATGCGGTGCCTTTGGACACCGTCCGCGGCGACGTCCGCTTCGAGCACGTGAACTTCGAGTATGTTCCCGGGAAGCCCGTCATCCGCGACATGTCGTTCGATGCCTGGCCCGGGCACATCCTGGCGCTGGTCGGCCCGACCGGCGCCGGCAAGACGACGCTGATCAACCTGCTCAATCGGTTCTACGAGATCCCCTCGGGCCGCATCACGATCGACGGCACGGACATCCGCCAGATCAAGAAGGACGACCTGCGCCGGCAGCTCGGACTCGTCCTACAGGACACGTTCCTGTTCTCGGACACGGTCATGGAGAACATCCGTTACGGCCGGCTGGAAGCAACGGACGAGGAGGTCATCCAGGCGGCGCGCATGGCCGACGCCGACCCCTTCATCCGGCAGCTGCCGGAGGGGTATCAGACGATGCTCTCCGAGCGGGCGAGCAACATCAGCCAGGGCCAGCGGCAGCTGCTATCCATCGCCCGCGCCATCCTGGCCGATCCGGGCATCCTGATCCTGGACGAAGCCACCAGCAGCGTCGACACCCGCACCGAGGCCCGCATCCAGAAGTCGCTGCTGCGGTTGATGCAGGGACGCACCAGCTTCGTCATCGCCCACCGGCTGAGCACGATCCGCGATGCCGACCACGTGCTGGTGATCAACGAAGGCCGCGTCGTCGAGGAGGGCAACCATCAGCAGCTGCTCGACAAGCGCGGCTTCTACCACCACCTGTACATGAGCCAATTCAAGGGATTCGCGATCTAGCAGTCTGCCGTCCGCTCAAGCCACCCGCGTTCACCGTGTGACATCCGGCGGTCGGGGATCAACCTTCGGCCGTCGCAGGCAGCCAGTCGCTGTCGGTGGGAGATGCGCAGCTCCTTCCGATGGGCCTCTTCCCTTCCGCATGCAGCCGTTGGTATCTGGCCCCAAGTCCTGCGACCCCGAGGACAGAAAGCGGCTCCTTGATCCGGAGCCGCTGCAGCGCGGGATATGTGCAAGCCCCCTGCCCCGGCCTAAGTCAGTCTACATCCGCATGATCTCCGCCGGCGCCCGTCCCTGGCGCAGCAGGTCGGCCATGAGGCGCATCGGCCGGTCGATGTGGTGCAAGAACAACTGGTAGCCAGCGCACAGGTAGTTCAGTCCGTCTTCCTCACGACCTGAGCCTCCTCGGCTCGGGAATCGGTTGCGCGGGCATTCCCCATGGCAGGCGAAGCGCACATCACACGCTCGGCAGCGGGCCGGTAGCCGGTCTCGCTTGTCCAGCCCGAACTGCTGCTGACGGGACGAGGTGACCAGCTCGATCATGGGTGTCACCAGGATGTTGCCCAGGAGATGGGCAGGGTCCACGAAGTGGTCACAGGAGTACAGGTCGCCATTGTGCTCGAGGACCAGCGACCCGCCGCAGGTCTCCTGGAAGACGCAGACGTTTGCGGGCAGACCGCACCAGCTGGCAAGGGCCGAATCGAAGGCTTGCACGAACACCGTGCCGATGTCGTGACGGACCCACTCGTCAAAAACGCCGATCAGAAAGGCGCCGAACTGCTCCGCTCCCACCGAGCGCGGACCGACCTCTTGACCTTCCGGGCCACGAGGGCCACGCTCGCCAGCCTGCCGGCTCTCTTTCGCGGGCAAACTCGTCGCAGGTGTCAGCCGCTCCACGATCGGGATGAACTGGATGAACCGGGCTTGCAGATCGTCCCTGAAGAAACGGTAGATCTCCAACGGATGGGAACCGTTGGCGGCGTGGACGGTGCACAGGATGTTCGTGTCCACCCGGTCCTTTTGCAGCAGGTCCCAGCCCCGTCTGACCTGCTCGTAGCTTCCCCGCCCGCCTCGATCCACGCGGTAGACGTCGTGCAACTCGGGCGGCCCGTCGAGGCTGAGGCCAACGAGGAAGTTGTGCCGCTTGAAGAAGGCGCACCAGTCGTCGTCAAGCCGCGTGCCGTTGGTCTGGATGGTGTAGCTCACGCGCTGGCCCGGCCTCCGATGCTTCTTGGCCAGCTCGACCGAGCGCCGGAAGAAGTCCAGACCCGTCAGCGTCGGCTCTCCCCCCTGCCAGGAGACGCTGACATCCGCTCCTGGTTGCGAAGCCAGCAATTGCCCGACATAGGCATCCAGCACCTCGTCCGTCATGCGGAAGCGGCTGCCGGGGTAGAGCGAATCCTTGCTCAGGTAGTAGCAATACTCGCAGGCCAGATTGCAGGCCGCGCCGGTGGGCTTGGCCATCACGTGGAAGGGGGATAGACCTTCGGTCGATGCAGATGACACCGTGCAACCCTGGAGCATCGTGCAGTTAGGTCTCGTGTGGATCGATCGGGATCGCCGTACGCCTCGCAGCCTCGTCTCACCTACAGCCAACCGCGCAGGTTCGCTTGCATGGCCTCCTCGGCCGCCTCCAGCACGGCTGCGAGCTCGGTGGCCCGCTCGGGCTGCGACTCGATCAGGCTGTAGGATTCATTCGGATCAGTATCAAGATCGAAAAGGAACGGACCTTGTGGCAAGGGCCAAAACGCGGCGTTGTCGGTGGTGTAGCGACGATAGTACTTCCAATGCAGGTGCCGGACGGCCACCAGCTTGCGGGTGCCGTAGAACAAGAGGGTCTCGTGCGGCGACGCCGCCTCGCCCTTCAGGACAGGCAGGATGTCTTTCCCATCGATGATCCGGTCCTGCGGCAGGGGGACGCCGGCCAGTTGCAGGCAGGTCACGAAGAGGTCGAAGTTCATGCTCATCTCGCGACTCGTTGCGCCGGGCGGGATGACGCCGGGCCAGCGAGCGATAAGCGGCACGCGAAAGCCGCCCTCGAAGCACAGCAGCTTCCGGCCGCGGGCATAGCCGGGATTGCCCTGCCACCAGGGGCCGTTGTCACTGGAGAAAAACACAAGCGTCCTCTCGGCCAGTCCCAGCTCATCAAAGGTGTCGAGGATCTGGCCAACGCTCCAATCCAACTCCTCGACGGCGTCCCCGTACAGGCCCGCATCTGAGCTGCCGCGGAAACCCTCGGAGGCATGGATGGGTACGTGGGGCATGGCGTGTGCCAGGTAGAGGAAGAACGGACGATCGCTGTTTGACCGGACGAAATCCTGGGCGGCGAGGGTGAAGTCGCGCGTCAGGACGTTCTGATCTGCAGGGGCGGGCACCGCCACCTCGCGGTCGCGGTAGATGGCATACGGCTGGTCATCGTTGCTCCACCACGCCCCGTAGAACGAGTCAAAGCCTCGATCGTTTGGAAGATGGCCTGGTGAGTCGCCCAGGTGCCACTTGCCTACCAGACCCGTGCGATATCCCCTGCGGCTCAGCACCTCGGACAGAAGCACCTCATCCTCGGGAATGCCGCGCACGTTGTAGGAGTACCGCCCCAGCGCGTCCATGACCACATTCATCGCGTCGTAGGTCGAGAGCAGAGGGTTCGTGATGAGGGTGCGGACTGGATAGCGGCCGGTCAGCAACCCCGCACGAGACGGGCTGCAGACAGAAGCGGTCGCGTAGAAGCTGCTCATCTGCACGCCCTCGGCGGCCATGCGCCCGAGGTTGGGAGTGTCAACGGCGGGGGATTCCAGGTCGCCATAGCCCAAGTCATCGCAAAGGATGATGATGATGTTGGGCAGGGTCTCGGGCTGAGGGCTGGGCTGGATGCTATCGAGGTAGGCCTGCGCCCGGGCAGGATGGAAGTCGCGACCCAGCGTATTATGGACGTGCCGGTAGGTGAGGCCGACGACTGCGGCTCCCCCGACGATGGCAGCACTCTTCAGGAAGTCACGTCGGCTTGGCCTCTTGGTTTCCATGTCCCACCTCGGTCCCTGCTTCCTCAGCGGTTCTCCACGGTTGTGACCCCGCCAGGATCCTGCACCGAAACGAGAACGGTCGCGTGTCCCGGCCCAAGAAGGGGCACGGAGCCCGTCGGCGGGAGTGCTCCGAATGCACAGGTCCGTCCGATTATCGCGCCGGTTCCGCAAAGGGTCCTGCGTTTGAGCCTGAGTCGAATCGCACCCTCACTATCGCTCTTGACTCCCGGGCTTACTTATCGTATTCTGCTGCCAACATGTCCGGCAACTCACGGTTTCACGTGCGCTCCCGTCGCGCCCGCCAGATGCTCGTCTGGCGATTGAGATTCCCCGGCTGACGCCCGCTCGGCGACATGCCGCTCGCCCGCCAGACACGAAGTGCGTCTGGCGGGTTTCTCTTTTCCGCAAAGTACTTGAGTCCAGACCGAGATCGACCGAAGTGGGAAGATGACACGGAAAGGAGAGCGTCATGTCTGCGTCCAAGGCCAAGAAGGCCGTCCTGGCCTATTCGGGGGGCCTCGATACCTCGATCATCGTGCCATGGCTGCGTGAGAACTATGGCTGCGAAGTTGTCTGCTTCTGTGCCGACATCGGGCAAGGAGAGGAGCTGCCCGGACTGGAAACCAAGGCATTGGCAAGCGGGGCCAGCAAGTTGGTCCTCAAAGACCTGCGCCAGGAGTTCGCCTCTGACTTCCTGTTCCCGCTCATTCAGTCCGGTGCCGCCTACGAGGGCAAGTATCTGTTGGGGACGTCGATCGCCCGTCCCCTGATCGCACAGTGGCAAGTCAGGGTGGCAGAGCAAGAGGGTGCCGACGCGGTAGCCCACGGCTGCACCGGCAAGGGCAACGACCAGGTTCGTTTCGAACTCACCTACAAGGCGCTCAATCCGGCGCTCAAGGTGATTGCGCCCTGGCGCGAGTGGACGATTCGCTCACGCGAGGATGCCCTGGCATTTGCCGAGAGCCACCACGTGCCGGTCAGCGCGACCCTTCGCTCGATCTACAGTCGGGACCGCAACCTATGGCACCTCTCGCACGAGGGCGGTCCTCTCGAGCGCCCGGCCCAGGAGCCGGAGGAGGGCATGTACCAGTGGACTGTCTCGCCGCAGCAGGCTCCAGACGAGGCGGAGGAGATCACCGTCGGCTTCGAGAAAGGGGTCCCGGTGAGCCTGAATGGCCAGAAGATGGGGCCAGCCCAGTTGGTCCAAATGGCCAACGCGCTCGGCGCCAAGCACGGGATCGGACGGGTCGATCTGGTCGAGAACCGTCTGGTCGGAATGAAATCGCGGGGGGTGTACGAGACGCCCGGCGGGACGATCCTGTTCCTAACCCATCGCGAACTCGAGAGCCTCTGCCTCGACCGCGATGTGGCACACTACAAAGAGCACATCGCGCTAGACTACGCCGAACTGGTCTACTACGGGAAGTGGTTTACCACCCTGCGCGAGGGCTTGCAGGCGTTCATCGCCGAGACGCAGAAGACGGTCACCGGCTGGGTGCGGGTGCGGCTGTACAAGGGCAATGTCATTGTGACCGGGCGGGACTCGTCCGAGAGCCTGTACCGGGAAGACTTCGCCACCTTCGGGCAAGATGAGGTGTATAACCAGCGCGACGCGGAGGGGTTCGTCAACCTGTTTGGGCTTCCGATGAAGGTGCGGGCCATGAGAGAGCTCACCGAGGCTGGACGCACTCGCTATGCAGTCGTGGAGCCGGCTCGCATCCAGCGCGATTGAGTCTCGCCGGCTGCAGGCTTCGGTTCCGACTCCGAGGGGAGACACCAGCATGAAGATGTGGGGAAGCAGGATGTCCAAGCCGACGGATCCGCTCGTCGAGCGCCTAAACGCCAGCGCCTCCTTCGATATCCGCCTGGCGGATGAGGACGTCGTTGGCAGCGTCGCCTGGGCGCACGCCCTCGGGCGAGCCGGCGTGCTTGGGTCTGAGGATCTGAATGCGATCTTGCGAGGGCTGTCGGCCATCCGCGAGGAGTTTGCCGACGGCCGTTTCAAGCTGGCGCCGACGGATGAGGATGTCCACACCGCCGTTGAACGTCGTCTGACCGAGCTGATCGGGCCCGCCGCCGGCAAGCTGCACACAGGCCGAAGCAGAAACGACCAGGTCGCCACGGACTTCCGACTGTGGATTCAGCATGCTTGCTCAAAGCTGACAGCGCACGTTGTCGACCTTCTGGAGGCGATCCTGACGAGCGCGGAAGCGCACCTGCATGCGCCGATGCCGGGATACACTCACCTCCGTCAGGCCCAGCCCGTGACGTGGGGCCACTGGATGCTCTCACATTCCTGGGCCTTCGGCCGGGACGTCGAGCGTCTGGCTCAGGCCAGCGCGTCCGCCTCATGTCTCCCCCTGGGATCGGGCGCGCTGGCGGGCACCTCCGTCCCTGTAGACCGGGCCTCCCTCGCCGGTGAGCTGGGTTTCCACGCGGTCTCGGACAACAGCCTGGATGCCGTTTCCGATCGGGACTTCGTCGCCAGCTTCCTGTTTGCGTGCGCCCTGCTGGGTGTCCATATCAGCCGGCTGTCCGAGGCCTTGATCCTGTTCAGCTCAGTGGAGTTCGGCTTTGTCGAGCTAGATGAGGCCTTCACAACGGGGTCCAGCCTCATGCCGCACAAGGTCAATCCGGATCCCCTGGAACTTGCCCGTGGAAAGGCCGGGCGCTTGATCGGCAACCTGACCACGCTGCTGACCGTACTGAAAGGGCTCCCGTCCGCCTACGACAAAGACCTGCAGGAGGACAAGGAGCCTGCTTTCGACTCCGTCGACACGCTGACGTCCGTCCTACCGGTGCTTTCAGGTCTGGTTCGATCCTTGCGGACGGATCCAGCGAAGATGGCAGCCGCGATTAGCCCTGAGGCGTTTGCGGTCGACGCAGCAGACTACCTGGTCGAGCGAGGCGTCCCGTTCCGTGAGGCTCATGCCAGCGTGGGGAAGGCGATGCGCCTGGCAGGAGAGAAGGCGATGCCGCCGGACCGCCTGACCCTCGAGGATTGGCAGTCCGTTGACCCGCGTTTCGACGCGGACATCCTACACGTCTTCGATCTAGCTACGGCCCTCGAACGCCGGAACACGAAGGGCGGGACCAGCCACCGGGCGCTGGAAGAGCAGCTGGCGGCGGCGCGGGCCAGGCTGGCGGAGCTCAAGGTGGCGAAGGCGGGGTGATCCCGGAGAACGTTCCGGGAATGCCTCCCTGGGACGTCCGTGACCACGTTCGTCGCGTCCTAGGTTGAGAGCAGAGGCCTGGTGACGAGGGTGCGATCTGACAGCTCGTCCTCCAGGCTCCTCTCGCGGCCCGCCTCAGGCTGTGGATGGCGGGAGCGACATGCGCGCGATGCGTTTCCGCCGGTGGAGAGCCAGAGGCGCCTTCCGGCGGGCCTCCGCTGCCACGGGAACGCCGCAGCGCTTGGCGCCGTTTGCCGGCGCGGGCCAGACCCCGGTTTGCTGAGAGCGGCTATGCGGATGTCCGCGGGCCGTGTGCAACACCATCCCCAGCCCTCTCTAGGCTGTACTGTTTCGCAAAGGTGTACACAGTGATCGAGGGTCATGTGCTGTA
>CAYQUY010000061.1:0-10683 GCA_964420755.1 uncultured Anaerolineaceae bacterium | reverse complement strand
CCCGTGGGGATAGACGATGGCGGGGCACGGCCGGGCCGGGGAAGCGGAGGCCGGGCGGAAGAGAAAGGCTGGGATGCTTGCCCCACCCGTGCTCGGGTAGCGCACGAGTTGGGGCGTCTGCAGCGAGGCGACTTGAAGCGTCGGGGGCAGCGAGTCGGTCAGCGATTCGGCCGCGCCGCTGGCCACATCCACACGCCAGATGCCGGCCGGACACTGGGGGCTCTCGAACTCCACCGTCAGCCATTTCCCATCCGGCGACCATTGCGGGAAACTATGCCAGCCGGCCGCGGCGCACAAGGACCTCACCTCCCCGCCCTCGAGGCTCAGCAGGGCGAGGTCTCCGGCACCATCGTGATCGACAACATAGGCGATGTGCTTCCCGTCCGGGCTCCATTCGAAGCCTTGGACATCCGCATGGCCGTCGGTCAGGCGGGTCGTCTCGCCAGAGACCGGATCCAGCAAGTACAGCTCGCGCCAGCCGCTTCGGTTGGAGATGAAGGCGATTCTCGTCCCATCTGGCATCCAACGCGGCTGCAGGTCCCAGACCTTTGGAGCTCCCGTCAAGTGCCTGGCTTCGCCAGACCTGGCCGGGACGACGCAGATCTCGGACCGGTTGAAATCCTCTTGCGGATGGTAGACAAACGCGATGCTGAGCCCGTCGGGTGACGGACGGAGGTCAGAGACATCGGCCTGGAATCGGGTCAGCGCCACCGGCCAGTCGCCGGCCGGGGTCGTCGCACACTGGTTCCCGAAGATGCCCCGCTTGCTGATGAAGTAGACCCGGGTTCCATCGGCGCTGAAGATGGGCCCTGCGGCCTCGTGGCCATAATCCGTCAGCGTCCTGGCTCGACCCCCGCCAGCGGGAACAAGCCAGATCTCACGGCGGGAAACGTAGGTAAGGGTCTCACTGTCCGGGCTCCAGTGCGGCTGCGCGTCGGCCCAGTAGGGCTTGGCAGGTCGGTCAAACGTCAGGCGAACGGGCCAGCGGCTTCCGTCGGCCGGCATGAGCCACAGGTCGCTGTTGCCCTCCCGGTCCCAGACGAAGGCGATTCGCCTGCCGTCGGGCGAGAGGGCATGGTGGCGGATGCGCTTGACGCCCACAAGCGTCTCGAGCGTCCAGGGTTCGGGAAGATGACGCCTGAGCTCGGGCAGAGGTTGGCTGGGCCAACCGTTTCGGTCTTGTTTCGTGATCGCTGGTTTCATGGCTGCCTCCCCATCCCCCTCAAATGGATGTGGACAGGCTCCCGCTTGATCAGATGGGAGGAATACGCAAGGATCGCGTCACCGGCAAGCCGGCGGACGCCTTCCCGGACCCGAGGCTGGTTCGCCCCGGTCGCGCGCGTCCGAGAATCCCTGGTTATTCGAGGCGTTCGGGGGGCGGCTCTCTCCGCGAGGATAGGTCGTCTCGGATGCGGCTGAGGCGCAGGGCGGGCACTTTGTCGATGTACTCGCTCATGTCACTGGCCTCCCGAGAACCCTTCGCGAGAGAAGCGGAGGACGGCGGTTGCATCAGCCCTTTCCTTCAGGGCACTTCCTTCACCTACTGGATCCCCTTCGTTGGCCGATTAACATAACAAGGGCCGGTCCCGCTTTACGATAATGACCTTGAAACTGGTGACAGGCCTTTCCCATCAAACCAAGTATACCCCAGCCTTGCCCGTCTTGACCATCCCCAGAATCGGGTACCTACGGCCCACAAGCCCTGTCTTTGGCGGGTGCAGAGGGGGATTCGGCTCGGGCTCGACGGCCGTTCAGCCACCGGCTCGTCTTCGCCGCATGGGCGATCGAGGTGGATCTCGATGACGGGGTTAGGTCCCCAGGCGGATGGCCCAGGATTGAACCCTCAGGCGGTCAGGCTCAGCTTCCTGGAGTCCAGGCCGAGGCCAGGACGGCGTCTGGGCGGATTGCTGGACCGGCACCCACCCACATCGAGGCCCCAGCCATCGTCATCCGGCACAGGAAATGGGCCTTGACGTCCTTGTTGCAGTAGGCGTAGCCGCCGCCAACGCGGGAGGCGAGGAGTCTGGAGAAGCCCGCGAGCCTGTCCGGCGAACGGGCGATCGCTTCCAGGGCACGCCGGGTGCGGGCGATCCTTCGCTCCTGGGCCCGTTTCAACTCCGGGTGGATGTCCTCGTTCTCGGAGGCGGCTCTCGATGCCTGGCCAGAGATGAGGTTGACGTGGAGCCGGGCGCTGCCGGGGACGTCCGGGAGAGGCGTGGAGACAACTGTCCTGGCAACAAACTCTGTCGTCTGAGCGCGCAGGGAGGATGCGGTTCGGGTTGCGCTGGTGATGGCGTAGCCGCCGTAGAACGGCGCCAACGCCTTGGCGATCTCCGCGCTGGAGATTCCACCGGCAAGCAGGAGGCAGACCCATGCGACGGCGTTCGCAGGTACCCCGGCGGGGTTGCCCTGCGGCCGCAGGTAGAATGCGTCCACGGCCTGGACATAGGATTCGTCCGCCCAGCCAAACGCCGAGCCCGGAAGGAGGTCCGGGTAGACAAAGGCTGTGATCACCCTGGACTTGCCGTTCTCCGTCGCCTTGAAAGAGGCCAGTCGCAGTTTGTCGAAGCGGTTGTGCGACAGGGTTGTCCGGTCCTCCTCCGTGTGCCAGAGGATCGCCGACTGATCTTCGTCGCGGAAGATGCCCGTTTGGCACCCGGTGCTCTCATTCTGGAGGAGGAGCGCCAGGTCGTCTGCAGAGACGGCGAAACCATCGACTCGGATATCTGGAAGAGCGCGGGCGCCGAAAGCATGCAGTTGGGCGCCGTCGGCCCAGGCAGACAGGCAGCGCAGATACTCCCGAAGCGCCCAGCGTACCCTGCCGCGGGTCCGGCGCGAGTTCGACCGGCGGAGGATCGCGGACCGCGATTGCCTGGCATGCCGGACCTCTTGGGTCAGTTGGGCGTGGTCCAGGGAGCCGATCTTGGCTTCGAGGATAACCTCCACCTGGTGCCCCACCTGACCACCCAGCTCGTGGTAAGCATCGACAATGTCCCGGGATGTCAGATCCAGGTGCTGGATGGGACCCAGGGATCTCTGGATGGATTCGAGCTCGGCCAGGGTGGGAGCGCCTCCGTCGACCAGCCCGCCGGCCTGCTCGTAGGCGGCCCGGAGCTCCGTCGGCATGTCGCCGATACCCTTGTACTCCTTGCCACAGAAGACGATCTGTCCGGGCATTGACGTGGAACCCTCCCTCAATGGCAAACCGGCTGACTTGCTTCCACGGCTGAGCCTCGCACGGCCACCGGAATCCCCCACAAACCGCCCCACCAGCTTCGTCCGGTGCACTGAACGTGCCGGCGCCGGCCGGAGGGAGCCCCTTCGGTCCCCTCGGGGGTGCCACGCGAAGGGTAGGGTGAGGGAGAGCTCCTCACATTTGGCTCGCCCTCACCCCGGGCCTTTCCCCCGGATGAGGCCTTGCCGGACCCAATCGTCACAGTCGCGGTCTCACCCCAGGCTGCCCACGGCGCTCTCGACAGCCTCCAGGATCTCGCCCGAGCGGACAAGCTCCTTCATCCGGATGTGGTCGGGATACAGAGGTCGGTCCTCTTCAAGATGGGCCACGTGTCGCCGAATGACCTGCCGCGCGGCCTCAACCCCCCTCCCAGGTTTGAAGTCACGGAAGTCGAGCGCTTGGGCCGCAGCCATGAACTCGATCCCCAGGACGCCGTAGGCGTTATCCAGGATCTGCCCATTCTTCAGGGCCGTATTCATCCCCATCGAGACGAAATCCTCTTGATCGGCAGCCGCCGGGATGGAGCCAATCGAGGCTGGCGCCGACAGCATGCGCTGCTCCACGATCAGCATGTCCGCCGTGTACTGGCTGAGCATCATGCCGGAGAACATGCCTGCGCCCTTCGTCAGGAACGCCGGCAGCCCAACGCTCAGCGCCGGGTTGGTCAACCGGTTCAGCCGGCGCTCGGCCAGCACGCACACCATGGTGATCGCCGCGCCGACCATGTCCATCGGCAGCGACACGGGCGATCCCTGGAAGTTGGCCCCGGTGAGGGTCAGGCGGTATTCCGGCAGGAAGATCGGATTGTCACCCACCCCGTTGAGCTCGATCTCCACCTGGCTGCGGGCAAAGGCCAGGGCATCATGCGCTGCTCCGATCACCTGAGGGGAGGATCGCATCGAATACGCATCCTGCACCTTGGTCTTCAGCTTCCCGGTCACCAGGTCCGAGCCTTCGATGCACTTCATGATGGCCTGGGCTGACCGCATAGCACCCGGGAACCCGCGCACCTGATGCAGGCGGATGTCGTAGGGCTTCATGTTGGCCAGCAGAGCCTCGAGGGACATGGCGCAGGCGATCTCTGCCTGCTTCAGCCACCGTTCCATGTCATGGAGATGCAGGGCGCTCATGCCCGTCAGCACGTTGGAGCCATTGATGGCGGCCAGGCCGTCGCGCGCCAGCAGGTCGGGGATCGGGATTCCGGCGCGCTCCATGGCGTCGCGGCCGGGGAGGCGCTCGCCCTGGTAGAAGGCCTCGCCCTCCCCCATCAGAAGCAGCGCCAGCTGCGCCATCGGCGCCAGGTCACCCGAGGCCCCCACCGAGCCCTTCTCGCAGACGACGGGCGTCACGCCCCGGTTCAACATCTCGACGAAGGCCAGCGGGATCTCAGGGCGGCAGCCGGACATCCCGTGGGCGTGAACGTTGACACGGCTGGCCATGGCCGCGCGCACGTGCTCGATCGGAGCCGGATCGCCGATGCCGGCAGCATGGTTGTAGATGAGGTAGCGTTGAAACAGGCGCACCTGCTCGTCCGTCAGGACCACCTCGGAGAACTCGCCGATCCCGGTGTTCACCCCATACATGATCTCGTGGGCTCGAATCTTCTCTTCCAGCATCTCCCGGCAAGCGCGGATGCGCGCCAGCGCCTCGGCCGACAACTCGACCTTCTCGCCAAAGCGAGCGATGCGCACAAGCGCGTCAATTGACAGGCCAGAGCCGTCCAGAAGGATGGTCATTCGCTTCTCCTTGTGACTCCGTGCTACTGATAGCCAGTTCCCGCTGCCACGTTCGGCTCTGAGATTCTAGGGCGGTCGGACCCATTCTACAAGGGATCGCCGCCACACCCGCGACCAATGCTAGAAAGGAACATGGTCGGGCTCGTCACCTCTATCGGGCTTGAAGGCCGCGCTCGTTTCACTCTCGGGCAGGGGCAGCAGGCTGTTCCGATGAGCGCTTCCTTGCCCAGGCAAAGAACCACACGGCACTCCCGTCGACCTTCCATTCGTGGAATGGGGATCGGCCAAGGAGGCCATGGAGCTCGGCAGCGGTGTAGCTCGAAAGGAGCGAACCGATTGGCTCGTTGACACGCCGAAGGCCCCTAGGCACGACGAACCTTTGCGCGAGTTTCAGCAGCCAAAGGAAGAAGCGGGGTGGATCCCTCCTCAGGTCGAACAGCATCAGCTCGCCTCCAGGCTTGAGGACACGGTGGATCTCGCCCAGGGCGCGACCGGGGTCGGCCCAGTGATGCAGGGAGAACGTGCTGACCGCGAAGTCCAACGTCCCATCGGGCAGCGGGAGGCTGCTGACGTCTCCTTCGCGGAATTCGATCCGGTCTGAGAGCCCAAGGCTCGAGGCATTCAGGGCCGCAGCGCGGATCATCTCCTCTGCGGTGTCCAGTCCGATGACATGCAGGTGGCGGTGCCTTTGGGCGATCTTTGTGGTCAGTAGACCTGGGCCACAACCGATGTCCGCCAGGATTCCTGTTGGCTGATGCGTAGCCAGCTTGGCTGCGATGATGCGCCGCAGCACCCGAAACTGCGGCCAGTGGCTGATTCGGTCGTAGGCCTGAGCAGCCTCGATGTCCTCAAGCCCCTCGAAGCCCGGCTTCCGAGGGAGGTCGATCCGCGTGAGAGCGAATGCCACGACAACCATGGCCAGAACGATAAGGACCAAGATGATCCCAGGATTCATCGTTACTCCGATCGCTTCGCGCGAGGAAGCGGATTGGGCGCCTGGAGGATCGCAGACGTGGTCCCGCGAACGACTTCGGAAGTCCTTCGGACTTCCGAAGTCGTTCGGCCGTGGGTACGCGTCTCGTGATCTGAATAGGCCGCTTCACGAAGGCTCCTGCATCGGTTACACCATTCTGGTACGTCGTGCGCGGGTGCGTTATGGTTGCCTTCCCAGGGGCGTTCAGCCCCGAAGCCAATCGGAGGCCGCTGCGGCGGGTTGTCGGGCAGCCCCAGGCTGCATCCTGGCTATGAGAACCTCCAGTAGAAGGTGCGGGACAAGAGGAACGCGGCAAGCTCGTTCACCAGGGTATGAGCCATCATGGAGGATGCGACGGAGCGGGTTCTCCAAGCCAGAGCGCCGAAAGCCAGGCCGGCAGCGGGGACGACAACCCAGAACGAGAATGGAGCACGACCGATGTAGTATATGTGCCCCACCCAGAAGAGGGCCGCCTGGACGATCCATATGGTGCTGTTGCGCCACCCGGCCGCACGCATCTCGCCCCACAGGAACCCGCGGAACAGCGGCTCTTCGGCAATTGCGGCTCCTCTCAGCCGCGTCAGCAACTGGGCCACGAGGTAGAGGACCCCGGCTGGAGGCCGCAGCCTTGGATCGGTCACGATCAGCCGGCCGAATTCCTCGTACGTGGAGTATGCCGCGAAGGAGACACCCATCACAGCGCCAATCGCCAGACCTGCGAGTGGGGCGGATGGGCTGTCGTGCCCCAGCCGGAGTTCTCTCCTCCGCGAGAACAAGCTCAGAGAGAGGCCGACAGCCACAATCCCCTGGAAAAGCCTGAGCGCAACGTCTGGTGGCGAAAGGGCAACGAGATCCGCGGATTCGACCGCCATCGGCTCTATGATCGGCGCCACAAGGAATAGGCCAAGGCCAATCAGCGTGAAGTTGTGGTTCGCAAGCCGATAGCGGTTCAGATAGATCAGAGCAGCCGTCGCGAGGTAGGTGAGGGCCTCCTCGCTGGGCAAGAGCCAAAGGGGGTAGTCCGGGCGCGCGAGTAACCGAATCCCAGCCAGATACGGGATCCGCAAGATGAGAAGGACCGCGACGAGCACTACGCTAGGTGAGAGCGAGGAGAGCCTGCATCGTCCTACCGCGCGGCCGCGACTGAGATCTGGGATCATACTGGCGGCGAACTACTCATGTAAGGTCTACTCCCGTCCGGAGACCGCTTGCACTTCTGAGATCCATTAGGAGCATACCTCCAATGGTCGACCTGCCGAACCCAGCCGCAGAATCTCGGGGGAAGTCCTCCCCTCTCGAGCCGCGTCTCCCCAGTCCACTGCTGGTCCGTTCGACACCCCGGCCCCGAATCAGGACAAGGGGATCGCCCCAAGCTGTCAGCTTGACACCAACACGCATGCCTTGCCCGAGAAGGCCCAAGCTCGCGCCCTAGGGAGCCACGAAGTCCGCGTAGATCTCGGGGCGCCGGTCGCGATGGAACTGGCGCGTATTGCGCACCTCGCGGATCGGGTTGAGGTCCAGATCTTGAACGATGAGCTCCTCTTTGTGGGCGTCACCGATGTCGCCGACGAACTCACCCCGCGGGGTGCAGAAGTAGCTCTGAGCGCATCAGTCGTTGTGCCCGAGGTTGTCCTCAACCCCCACCCGGTTGATGGTCCCCACGAAGCAGCCATTGGCGATCGCATGGCTGGTCTGTTCGATGCGCCACAGGTGCTGGGACAGGCCCCGCGAGGTCGCCTAGGGGATGAAAACGATCTCGGCTCCATGGAGGCCCAGCAGTCGCGCACCCTCTGGGAAAAGGCGGTCATAGCGGATGCACACGCCCACCCTGCCGACCGCCGTATCGAAGACCGGGTAGCCCAGCTTTCCCGGGCGAAAGTAGAAGTTCTCCCAGGAACCACCCAGATGCGGGATATGGGTCTTGCGATACTTGCCGAGATGGGACCCGTCGGCCTCGATGACAGCCGCGGTGTCGTAGTAGATGCCCACACCCTCCTGTCCGTACGGTGGCACGATGAGACCATCTTGCTGTCTGCAGCCGGCTTCTGCATGCGTTTCACCGCGGGATCACTGGAGACTGGTTCGGCCAGGACACGCTACTTGACGTTCTTCTCCTGACAGAAGTAAGGGCCGACGAAGATCTCCTGAGAGCGCATGATCTGCGCCCCTCGTCTGGCAGCCTCTCGGGCATTGCCTTCTCTCTTCTGGATCATCGATTGCTCTTCACCCGCGCAGATGGCCTGGAGCAACGCGCCATGAGCGATTCGGGCTATGGCCGCGCCTTTTGCTCAACCCATCAGCGATCGGAGTCTCGCCAGGTTCTCCTCCTTCCTCTGCGCGACCTTCCGAAAGACGCGTGCCACCTCGGGCAGGGGCAACTTGACCGACGAATCCCTAAAGAACCTCTGCCCTCGCTCCTCCAGAGCCAAAGCTGTTCTGAGGATCTCTGCATCTGCGCCGGGGGTCACCTTCGCTACCGCCACATCATATTCCTCTTGGTGGAGCCCAGTGATCGGCTCGAGGATCATCTCCGTGACGTTCTCGCGGCGGGATTGCTCCATCGTGATGGAGTCCTTTCTCGCCCTTTCACCGAGGAAGCTCAGGGCTTCCTTGAGCTGAGGCGCTCTTGCCAGATCGGCTGCAGCCTCGTAGAACTCCGCCGATCGGCTGACCAGTTGCGAGGCAAAGCCCATCACCGCGCCGAAAGTCCCCAACTGCATCTCCGCCTCCCGACCTCACAGCCAGCGCTGGATCACGACCTTGGTGTCGGTAAAGAACTGGACGATCTCCCTGCCGTGCCCCTTGATGTCTCCGAAGAAGGAGGCTCTCGCTCCGCCAAACGGGAAGAATGCCATGGGGGCGGCAATCCCCAGGTTGATGCCGAGCATGCTGGCGGGCACTCGATACTTGAACTCACGGACCGTCTTGCCGCTCGATGTGTAGAGGCATGCCGCGTTCCCGAACTCGCTGTCTTGAGCCAGCCGGATGCCTTCATCCAGGTTCTTGACGTGGATGATGGAGACGACGGGACCGAAGATCTCCTCCCTGGCAATCGTCATTTCGGGCCGGACCTTGTCAAAGATGGTTGGGCCGATGTAGAAGCCTTGCAAATATCCCGGAACCTTGATACTCCGCCCGTCAAGGATCAACTTGGCGCCCTCCTGGATCCCCTTCTCGATATAGCTGAGGACGCGCTCCTTGTGCTTCTTGGAGATCACAGGGCCCATCTGGACCCCCTCCTCCAGGCCATTCCCAACCTTGAGCGCCTTGGCGGCGGCGACGAAGCGTTCTTTCAGCTCCTCGTAGACGTCTCCCACTGCGACCAATATAGATCCGGACAGGCAACGCTCCCCCGCACATCCATAGAAGGAGGTGATGATGGAAGGCATCCCGGCCTCAAGGTTGGCGTCCGGCATCACCAAGAGGAAGTTCTTGGCACCACCGAGCGCCTGCACACGCTTGCCCGTCTCCCCACAGGTCTTGTAGATGTAACGCGCCGTCGAGGTCTGCCCTACAAACGAAAGGCCCTTGATATCGGGATGGAGGAGCATGGCATTGACCACTTCCCTGGCGCCATGCACCATGTTCAGGACGCCTTCCGGGAAGCCGCAATCATCAACGGCCTCAAAGATGCGCGTCTGAGTCAGCGGGACCTGTTCGGAAGGCTTGACGATGAAGGTGTTGCCGCACACCAATGCATAGGGGAGGAACCACCACGGCACCATGGCAGGGAAGTTGAAAGGCGCAATGGCCCCGAAGACGCCGATGGGCTGGCGCTCGGCGGTGCAGTCGATGCCCTGCGCGATGTCTTCCAGGTTGTAGCCCGTCATCAGGGTCGTCACCCCGGTCGCATGCTCCACGTTCTCGATCATGCGCCGGACCTCACCGCGCGCCTCGTCAAGGGTCTTGCCTTCCTCGGTCACCAGGGTCTTGGCGATGTCCTCAAAGGCGTCCTCGAACAGGTTCTTCAGTTTGAAGAAGTAACGGGCCCGGGTGAGCGGCGGCGTGCAGCGCCATTCCCAGTAGGCGTTCTTCGCCGCCTGAACGGCCTTGTCCAGCTCGGCCTTGGTGGAGAAGGGGACCTCGGCGATCTTCTCGCCCGTGGCGGGGCACCAAACATCCCCGAACTCCTTTGTCCCCGACTCGACCCACTCTCCGTTGACGTAGTTCTTGACGGTTTCCATCTCGACAGTCTCCCTAGTCCGCTTTTGCTGTTGGACCTTTTGAGGCAACGACACGGTGCACCAGGAATTCCTGCCGGCGTCCTCGGCTCCAAGCAGTCCCCTGCCATGGCTCGCCCAGCGCAGAAAGCCTCACAACTCGGGCGCCCCACTTGCTCCTGAAGGCCCCGGCGCCCTCGTTGCCGCGTCGCCGGGCCCCGGAAGGCATGTATCTGAAAGCCGACGTCGTCCAGATGCGGCCCATCTGCCAAAGCACCAGCCCGGCCCCAGTTCGTGGGATTCGGTGGCCGGGTGAGCCCGGGTCACGGTGCTACAGGCGGACCGGCGTCCGCCCGAATATCTCATCAATCTTCCTCATCTGTTCACGCCTCAACAGCCCGAACTCCATCGCCTGGATATTCTCCTTCACTTGCGCAACGGTCTTGAAGCCAGGAATGGGAATGGTGCGATCGCTGCGCGTCCAGATCCAGGCTAACGCAATCTGGGGTAGCGTTCGAGGGGCGCCCGTTTCGGCGAAGAACCTGCCCACGGCCTGGATGCGTTGACGCCGTCGTGTTG
>CAYQUY010000060.1:9341-10716 GCA_964420755.1 uncultured Anaerolineaceae bacterium | reverse complement strand
CCCAGCCGCACCTCGGCCAACAGGCCCTTCCCCTTGGCGAAGCCGGGCCAAGAGACCGACAGCCGCCTCCCGTCGGGCTCTGCCCGGAAAGCCATGCGCACGCGGCCATTGTCGAACGTGCTCTCCCCCTCGGTGCTGTTGCGGGGCAGGGCGATGCCGCGTCCGAAGGGGATGGTCAGCGTCTCCTCGTGATAGTCCCCGGAGTTCAGATCGGTGACGTAGGCGAACACCTGGCCGAGGTACCCGAGGTGTGCCAGTGTGGCGGAGTAGAAATGCGTTGGCGTCGTGAGGCCGTAGTAGTCCCAGCGTTTGAGGCGCAGGGGCTGGAAGGCGCGCAGTCGGTAGAAGCGGGCATGTTTGAGGTTGCAGTCCAGCAGAGGCTGGCGCGCCGAGCCCACCTGGCTCAGTCGCCCCTGGGCGTCAAGAAGCGGCGGGGGGGTCAACAGCTCGCGCTGCGTGGATTCCATGGGCATGGCCGTCTCCTGAGAATGCGGGTGGAGCCGAGGGCAGGGGCCTCAGGCGCGCAGGAGCGTGATCACCAGCTGGGCGACGCAGACGCCCAGGACCACGCCCATCAGCGCTTCGAAGGGTGAGTGACCCAGGACCTCGCGGAGCTGCTCCTGCCGCAGAGGATGCCCCTCTACCAGGTCCTGTACCATGGCATTGATCACCTCGGCGTGGCGTCCCGCCTGGCGGCGGATGCCGGTAGCGTCGTAGATCACGACCATGGCGAGCACGGCCGCTGCGGCGAATACCGGCGAGCTGAATCCAGCTGTCAGGCCAATGGCATGGGCTGCCGCGCTTACCAGGGCCGAGTGCGACGATGGCATCCCGCCGGCGCGCAGCAGCACGGACCAGTCCCAGCGCCGAGTCCTGAGGGATTCGACAGGTAGCTTGATCACCTGGGCCAGCCCCCAGGCGATTAGGCAGGCGATCAGCACGCGATTGCCAAGAAGTGCCTGCAAAGTCACCTACCCTTCCTCTTCAACCTTCAGATCCTCCTCAGCGTAGCCGCCCGCCTCATCTGGGACGAGCTGCTTCAGTCGGAGCTCAGCCTGGTCCAGGAGCTGGCTGCATCGGCTGGCCAAGGCCTGGCCGCGCTCAAAGAGCCCCAGCGCCTCCTCCAACGGCAGTTCGCCAGCTTCAAGCTTCTGGACCACCGTCTCCAGTTCGCGGAAGGCCTGCTCATACGTCATCTCCTCGGGCGGCTTCACCTTGGCCATACTGCCTCTCCTGCAATCATACGCCGATGAGCGGCTTTGCCACAACACCATCTTATGGGCTGGGCGCTGGGGCCTGGCTGTCCGCTCCGCCTCCGGCCAGGCCCCAGCGCTGAAGATCTCTGGCTTTGCGTCCCGTGCGACCGCGCGGCCCC
>CAYQUY010000060.1:1709-9241 GCA_964420755.1 uncultured Anaerolineaceae bacterium | reverse complement strand
CCGTCCCCGGCGCGGACCTGACGGACCGAGCGCACCAGGCTGCCGTCGTCTTCCCGCCGCACCAACGCATAGCCGCGATCGAGCACGGCCAGAGGATCGACCGCCTTCAACGCCCCCACGAGCCCCGAGATCGCCGCCCGGCGCAGTTCCAGGTCGTGGCGCAGGAGCGTCGCCGATTGGCGGACCATGTCGTCGACGCGCTGGCGGGCGTTGGCCACCAGGCTGCGTGGGGAGGCCAGCCGGAGCGCCGATGCGCGTTCGGAGAGCGACCAACGCGATCTCTGCACTAGGTCGGAGAGGGAGTCGGCCAGCAAGCCGCGGGTCCCTTCCACCGCTTGTCTGAGTTCCGCCTGGTCGGGGGTGACGATCTCGGCTGCGGCGGAGGGGGTGGCGGCACGCACGTCGGCGGCGAAATCGGCGATCGTGAAATCGGTCTCGTGTCCGACGCCCGAGACGACCGGGGCCTTGGAGGCGACGATTGCCCGCGCCACCGCCTCATCATTGAAGGCTGCCAGGTCCTCCAGCGAGCCGCCGCCGCGCGCCAGCAGGATGACATCCGGGTGGCTGTATCGGTTGACGGCTCGCAGGGCGGCCACGATGCCGGCCGGCGCCTCGGCGCCCTGGACTGGCGTGGGCGCCAGGACAACTTCGGCCAGTGGGAAACGCCGGCGAAGCACGTTCAGGACGTCCTGCTTGTACACACCGGTCGGCGAGGTCACCACGCCGATGCGGGCCGGCCAAGCGGGAAGTGGGCGCTTGCGTTCGGGGGCGAACAGGCCCTCGGCCTCCAGCTGGGTCTTCAGGCGCAGGAACTCCTGGAAGAGGGCGCCCTCCCCGGGTGGCCGTAGGGAGTCCGCGTAGAGTTGATACTGCCCTCCCGCCTCGTACACGCTGATCCGCCCGTGAACCTCGACCGCCTGACCATCGCGAGGCAGGAAGGACTGGCGGGCAACATCGGAGCGCCACATGACGCAGCGCAACGAGGCTTCGGCATCCTTCAGGGTGAAGTAGAAATGACCCGAGGCGGGTCGGGAGGCGTTGGAGACCTCGCCGGCCACCCAGAGGTCCTGCAGCCGGTAGTCGCTGTCGAGCAAACCGCGCAGGTAGCGGTTGACCCCTGTGACTGTCCACACCGGCGAAGCCTCGGGTCCCCAGAGAGGCATCTGGTTCATGGTGAGGAGCATACCCTCCGGCCGGGCAGGTGTCAATCGGCTGAGCAGGGGATTGTCAGGGAGGCACCACGGCGCGGAGGACGAGGTGGAGGCCCGCCACGGTCGGGTGGTCCTTTGTCTTGTCTGTAGGCGGGCCGCGCTGAGCCTCGGGCGTGTATAATCTCGACGCAGGCCAGCGTCGAGCCGGCCGTGACGGGAGTCGAGATGGACGAGCCGCTTGAGGTTCAGGTGGGGAAAGCGATCAAGGCCCGGGGCTGGACATTGGCGACCGGCGAGTCGTGCACAGGCGGCTTGCTTGGACACCGGATCACCAACGTCCCCGGCTCTTCTGAGTACTACCTGGGGGGCGTCGTGGCCTATGCCTACGACGCCAAGGAACGCCTGCTGAAGGTGAGCCATGATACCCTCTACAAGCATGGGGCGGTGAGCCGGGAGACGGCGATGGAGATGGCACTGGGCGCTCGACAGGCGCTGGGGGCCGACGTCGGCCTGTCCGTGACTGGCATCGCCGGGCCGGGCGGCGGCATGCCCGATAAACCGGTGGGGCTGACCTGGGTCGCGATCAGCACCCGCGAGGGGCAGCATGCCGAACGGCACGTCTGGCAGGGCGACCGTCTGGAGATCAAGACCCAATCGGCTGAGGCCGCGCTGAGGTTGCTTCTCCGAACCCTGGAGGGCAAGGGATGAGGCAGGCTATCACCGTGGAGGCGCGCTTCGAGGCCGAAGGCTTGATCCACCCACTCATCTTCGAGTGGCATGGCCGCCGGCATGTCGTGACGTCGCTTGGCCGCCAGTGGGACCAGGAGAACGAAAGGCATTTCCTGGTTATGACGCCCGACGACCGGGTCTACGAGCTGGCCCTCGCGCCGGACCAGGCCCGCCTGGGGGGAACCTGGTGGCTGTGCCGGGCCCCGGAGGGCGGACGGGCTAAAGCCTGAGCTGGAGGGTCTCGGGGGAGGACAATCCAGGGGGAGAGAAGTGCTGGGGCATCCGAGCTGTCAAGCGGGCTTTGTCTCGAGCGGTGCGCGGGGCTAGGGCTTGCTCCTCTCTACCATCTCCTGGAACATGCGCACGCTGGCCGGGCTGTGCCCGGCGAAGTGGTTGTTGAAGTAGCCGTAGACATCGACACCGTCGCCCAGGAACTTGCGAACTCGCTCTGCCCACTCGCTTAGCTCCTTTGTGTGATCGATCTGGATGTGGTCAAAGCGCTCGATGTCGCTGCGGCGCCCGAGCCAACGGATGACGGTGAAGTCAGCCGTGATCCATTCCATGCGGGGCATGTAGTACAGGTCCTGCAGCACGAGGGCGGCGTGGCGTGAGGAGAGCATCTGGGCGAATTCTGGGGTCAGCCACCCGCGGTTGCGAACCTCGACCGCGTAGCGGGGACCGGGCGGCAGCGATCCCAGGAACGTATCCAGCCTCTCAAACGCTTCGGGCGTAAAGTCGTAGGCGAACTGAAGGGTGAGGACGGCCAGCTTCTTGCCCAACGCCTGCATAAGCCCGACGAAGGCGAGTGCCTCGGCGGAGACGCCCTCGAGCTTCTTGTCGTGAGTGATTGACTTGGGGAACTTGGCCGCGAAGCGGAAGCTGTCCGGCGTCCGCTCACGCCATCCGCGCACGACAGCAGGGCGTGGGGCGCCGTAGAAGGTCGAGTCGATTTCGACGGTCGGGAAGTGCTGGGCGTAGGCCTCGAGGTAGGCGGCCTTCGGCGTGCCGGCAGGGTAGAAGGGGCCCACCCAGTCGTCGAAGGCGAACCCCTGCGTGCCCAGCAGCAGGCGTCCAATCTGAGCCATGCCCGGATCTGCCCCGTCGTGTGCCCAGTCAGGGCAATCCCTGGCCAGCTGGTGAACGCAGGCTAGGCAGAGGCCACGGGCTCAAGGCTGGCCCGCTGGGTGGTGGACGAGCATCTCGACCACGCGCTGAAGCACAACCTCGGCTACCTCGGCCTTGGTCATCAGCGGGAGTTGCTGCACGCTTCCGCTGGGCTCGATCAGGGTCACCCGGTTGGTGTCGACCGCGAAGCCGGCGTCACTGGCAGTGATGTCATTGGCCACGATCAGCGACAGGTCCTTGGCCTGGAGCTTGGTACGGGCGTTGGCCAGCACGTCCTGGCTCTCGGCGGCGAACCCGACAATGACTTCCGGGCGGCCGCTCTTCTCGCGTTGGGCGACGACCATGGCCAGGACGTCGTCCGCCGGCACAAGGCGCAGCTCCGGTGCACCCCGGCCCCGCTTGAGCTTCTGCGGCTCGTATTCCTCGGGGCGGAAGTCCGCGACGGCGGCAGCCATCAGAAGCGCCTCCGCCTCGGAGGCGACCTCCAGCACGGCGGCGGCCATCTCCGATGCGGTGCGGACGTCGATCCGCTCGGCGCTCACGGGCGTCTCGAGCGTGGTGGGGCCCGTGACCAGGCGGACGGAGGCGCCCCGATCGATGGCCGCCTGGGCCAGAGCGAAACCCTGCTTGCCGGAGGAGCGATTGGTGATGACGCGCACGGGGTCGATGGGTTCCTGCGTGCCTCCGGCGGTGACGATCAGCTTGTACCCGGCGAGAGGCCCGCTCCGGCCGAGGGCCAAGCGGGCGTAGCCTAGCAGCTGGGTCGGCTCCAACATCCGGCCGCGGCCGATCAGGCCGGAGGCCATCCTGCCCTCCCCGGGGCCGGCGATGATCGCACCCCGCTGGCGGAGCACTTCCAGGTTGGCCTGCGTAGCCGGATGCTCGAACATGCGCGTGTCCATGGCGGGGGCGAGGACCAGCGGGCAGCGGGCGGCCAGCGCAGCGATGGCTAGAAGCGAGCCGGCCTGGCCGGTGGCCAGACGCGCCAGGGTGTTGGCCGTTGCTGGCGCGATGACCAGGAGCTCGGCTTCCTCGGCCAGGGCGACGTGCAGAATGTGCGCCTCCTGACCCCACAGGTCAGCATCCGTGTAGGCCCGGCGCCCGGTCAGCGACTGGAACGTCATTGGGCTGACGAACCTCTCGGCGGCCCGGGTCAGGATCACATCCACAAGCGCGCCAGCCTGGGTCAGCTTGGACGCCAGGTCGGCGGACTTGTAGGCCGCGATCGAGCCGCTGACGCCGAGCAGGATACGGCGGTCCTGGAGGATAGGGACGGGCGTTTGTGTGTTCATGACTCCCCAGTTCCATCGGCAAGGATCTGAAGCCCGACGGCTAATGCTATTCTACAACCACTTTCCACCTCCATCGTCCGCCGTCCAGGGTCCATCGTCTGTTATACTTGTCCCCGCGTCACCGCTGACATGGAGAAGGGGAGATGGTTGGCGAAGTCGAGCGACTGATCAACGAGACCCTCGAGCATTTCAAGCCGCTGTACAAGTCCTACAACGAGGCGGGGTGGGATGCCGCCACGACGGGCACGGAGGAGGCTAACCGGCGGGAGAAGGAGAAGCAGGCCGAGCTGATGCGTTTCTGGGCGGACCCCGGCCGCTATGCCCTGGCCAAGCGTCTTCATGAGTCTGGGGCGGCGGCTGACCCGCTGTCGGCCCGGCAGGTGAAGGTGATCTACCTGGCTGCGGCCAAGGCCCAGCAGGACGAGGCCACGATCCAGAGGCTCACCCAGCTGGAGGCGGAGGTGCGGCAGGAGTACTACAACTTCCGCGCCAAGGTGGATGGCAAGGAGCTCAGCGACAACCAGCTGGACGAGATTCTATCCAAGGGCAAGGACTCGTCCGAAGTGGAGCGGGCCTGGGAGGCCAGCAAGCAGGTCGGGGCACAGGTGGCCGATCGGGTTCGCGAGCTAGCTCGGGTGCGCAACGCCGCCGCCCGGGCGCAGGGCTTCCGCGACCACTTCCTCAAATCGCTGACCCTGGATGAGATCGATGAAGGCATGCTGCTGAGCACCTTCGAGGCGCTTGAGGCTGCGACGCGCGCACCGTTCGCCAGCGTCAAGGCCGAGATCGATCGCGATCGAGCAGCTCGCTTTGGCGTCGCGGTGAGCGACCTCAGGCCGTGGCACTACGGTGACCGCTTCTTCCAGCAAGCCCCCGAGATGGGTGGCGTGGACATGGATGCCCTCTTCGCCCCCAAGGACCCGACCGTCCTGGCGACCACGACCTACGACGGGCTGGGGATGGAGGTGCGCGATATCCTGGCTCGCTCCGATCTCTACGCCCGACCCGGAAAGAACCAGCACGCCTTCTGTACCAACATCGATCACGAAGGCGACATCCGCACCCTGAACAACCTGGTCCCCAACCACCGCTGGAGCGAAACACTACTCCATGAGCTCGGGCATGCCGCCTACGACAAGTACATTGACCAGTCGCTCCCCTGGCTGCTGCGCGAGCCGCCTCATACCCTCTCGACTGAGGCTATTGCCCAGATGATGGGCTCGCTGACCTTTGACAAGGAATGGCTGACCGGAGTCCTAGGCGTCCCGGCGGCCGAGGCCGGGCGTGTAGCCAAGGTGGCCCAGCAACGGGACCGCGCGGGACGCCTGATCTTCACCCGCTGGTGCCTGGTGATGACGAACTTTGAACGCGCCCTGTATGCCGATCCTGAGCGCGATCTCGACACGCTGTGGTGGGATCTGGTCGAAAGGTATCAGCTGCTCCGGCGTCCGGAAGGGCGCCAGGCACCGGACTGGGCGGCCAAGTACCATGTCGCCCTGGCCCCGGTGTACTATCACAACTATGAACTGGGCTACTTGGCCGCGACGCAGTTCCGGGACAGGGTCCGGAAGGCGGCCGGAGGCATCGTTGGCCGGAAGGAAGCTGGCCGCTGGCTCGTCGAGAAGATCTTCCGGCCGGGGGCGCAGCAGGATTGGGCGGCACACATCATCACCGCCACCGGCGAGCCACTCAATCCGCGCTATTTCGTGGAGGCCGTGTCCTGAGAGTCGGGCGTCGGTAGGGGCGGTGCATGCACCGCCCCTACTTGAACGGTACCCCAAGGTCGTCTATACTGGTTGTTGAATCCCATTGCCCCCGCATTGCGCAAAGGGAAGCTTCGTGATGAATCGAGCCCCGCAGGAGCAGCGAGACCCGTCAGTGGCGGCAGTCATTCCGGCCTTCAACGAGGCGGATTACATCCTGTCGGTACTGGAGGTCGTCCGCCAGGTCGCCAGCTTGACGAGGATCATTGTTGTTGATGATGGTTCGACCGATGGGACGGCAGAGGTTGTCCGGGCGGCGTGCGGCGGCGATGCCCGGATCCAGACGATCCGCTTGCCGGTCAACTATGGCAAGGCGGGGGCCATCGTCACGGGGATTGCCTGCAGCGAATGTGATCTTATCGTCCTCCTGGATGCGGATCTGGTTGGCCTTCGGCCTAAGCATATCGAGGACCTGATCGCTCCGGTTCAGAGTGGCGAATATGCTATGGCACTAGGGCTCTTCCGCCGTGGACGCTTCCCGACGGATATCTCGCACGTTCTGACCCCGTTTCTGAGCGGGCAGCGATGCCTCCGGTGGCCCCTGTTTCGGACCACGCCCGGACTGGGCACTGCCAGGGCCGGGGTGGAAGTGGCCCTCAGTCTACATGCCTGGCGCAGCCATTTTCCGGTAAAGAGGGTACCGTGGCGAGGTGTCACCCACATGATGAAGACCGAGAAGGTGGGCCGGCCGCGTGGCTTGTGGCAACACCTGCGCATGTTCGCGGAGATCGGCAGGTATCTGGCACGGCAGCTCTGCCCCTGGGCCACTGGGTGGCGGCTGACCCTGCCCGACTGGGTCGGGGGCGAGCGCGACCGGTAGCCGAGGCTCGAGGACTACGCCCGCGTGGCTGGACGCAGGATCCCTTGTCTCCCCTCACATCAAACAGCGGCAGTCCTTTGATTTCCCGAAAGCCTCGGCGCCGTCGCGCTCTCCTGCTGGGTCTGTCCCTGCTCGCCGTGCTGTCGGCTCTGGCCTGGGTGCTCTGGCCGCGGTCTTCGGCGCCCTCGCCGTCCATGCTTGAGCCCATCTCGCTGGAGGGTCACCAGCGTCTGCTGGTGGTCGCCCCCCATTGTGACGACGAGACGCTGGGCGCCGGTGGCATGATCCAGGCCGCCGTCCGCCAGGGGATCGAGATCCGGGTTGTGATTGAGACAAACGGCGACGGCTACCTGTTCGCCACCATGGAGGAGTTCCGCCGCCTCTTCCCGACCGCTCGGGACTATATCCATATGGGCGAGATCCGGCAGCAGGAGTCGTTGAGCGCGCTGCAACTGCTAGGGCTTTCGCCCGTGAATGTCACCTTCCTGAGCTACCCCGATCGCGGCACCCCCTCGCTCTGGAACGAGAACTGGTCGACGCCCAATCCCTATCGCTCTCCCTACATTGAGGCCAGCCACAGCCCCTATCCGATGACCTACAACGCGCAGTCGGTCTACGCCGGGCAGGATCTCCTGGCCGATTTGCTGTCCAT
>CAYQUY010000060.1:0-1609 GCA_964420755.1 uncultured Anaerolineaceae bacterium | reverse complement strand
GGCACGCGGAAGCCACGGGTCAGTTCGTCTGCGCTCGGTTTGCGCTGTCCGATCTGGGAATGCCGTGGGCGGTCGCGTTGGGTGCCGAGGTCCAGGGACCGGAGGGAATCGACCTCGATCGGATTGCCTGGCCCTTTCTCCATTGTCGGGACAGGCCCACTGCAGGGCGGGGGGACGCCCTGACCGGGCGTCCAACGCGCCCTGCCCGCGCATCGGGGACAGGCTGGGGGCCGCGTTGACGGGTTTTCGCAGTCGTGGTATCCTGAAACTGAGCCCATGCGTTCCGGTACGTGCTGCTTCGCTTGAGAAGGACCGTCCGCGCCGAACGGCGCGCGGGCGGCTTTTCGTCTAGTGGGGCCGCTTCCCGGACGAGCACTCACGGTAAGGAGGCACAGCACCATGGAAGCCGAGGGCAATCGCAAGAGTGGGGCGGTGAAGTGGTTCAGCCGGGTCAAAGGCTACGGCTTCATCGCGCCGGACGATGGAGGAAAGGAGATCTTCGTCCACTTCAGCGGCATCGAAGGCGAAGGCTACCGGAATCTCGAAGAAGGCCAGCGCGTGACCTACTTGGTCGAGGACACCCCCAAGGGGCCCCAGGCCGTGTCGGTGCGGTCGGTGGAGACGCCGGCCGACGAGTCTAGCGGAACCGAGGCCCCCTAGACCCTAGCCCCGTTTCAACTCAACCGAGCGAGAGGCGCAACGCTTGACGGCGGACGCCGTCAGGCCGCGGGCACAGGCCGGCTTGAGCCCCTGGAGGGACAAGTTGGCAGTCCTCACGAATCTTGGAGACGGGCGGTTTTGGCCGGGAGGCGAGGAGCCTCCCGGTCTGCTACAATACCGGCGTGGGCAGCCTCTTCCTGGTGGCGACACCGATCGGGAACCTGGAGGACATCACCCTGCGGGCCCTGCGCATACTGCGGGAGGTCCGTCTGATCGCTGCCGAGGACACCCGTCAGACGCGCAAACTCCTTAGCCACTTCGACATTCACACGCCGCTGATCTCCTATCATGAGCACAACAAGCTGAGCCGGCTCGACCAAATCCTCTCCACACTCGCGGAGGGCGACGTAGCCCTGGTCTCGGACGCGGGGACGCCAGGCCTGAACGACCCGGGGTACGAGCTGGTCCGGGCCGTGGTAGATGCCGGCGATCGAGTCTGTCCGGTTCCCGGCCCTTCCGCCGCGCTGGCAGCGCTGACAGCCTCTGGGCTGCCGACGGATCGTTGCGTCTTCCTCGGTTACTTGCCCCGGCGGCAAGCGGAACGCCGCAGGGTGCTGGAAACCCTTGCCGGGGAAGGCCGGACGCTCCTGGCCTTTGAGGTTCCACACCGGCTGCGCCGGGCGCTACAGGATCTGGAAGAGATCCTGGGGGGCGAGCGGCCGGTGGCAGTCTGCCGCGAGCTCACGAAGATGCACGAGACGATCCTGCGGTGCACATTGCGTGAGGCGCGGATCTATTTCCAGGAGACGGATCCCCGCGGGGAGTTTACGCTGGTCATCGGGGCCGCTCCGGCTGGGGCGGCTTCTGCCAGGGCGGGCACCGGCTCGGCTGCCGACTCGGCCGCTGGCCGGTGGCCCGAAGAGGTGGTGCGGGCGGCGCTGGCCGAGGA
>CAYQUY010000059.1:0-10838 GCA_964420755.1 uncultured Anaerolineaceae bacterium | reverse complement strand
GCCTGGAGACAACGACCTGGATCAACGCCTCTGGCAGCCCGGCGGCACGCGCCTCGGCCTCCCAAGGCTCCAGCATGGACAGGAGGCCGCCCACGACGGCGCGGTTGTCGTAGCCACGGTCTGCTTCCAGGCGGAGGTACTTGACCAGCTTCTCGACGGCGGGGTTCATCCGGTGGTCACTCATTCCGCGGCCATGGGGTCTGCAACGTGGTGCCCGAGGCCTTGGTCAACGAGAAAGCGCCGCCACGCCGATACAGCCGGGACCCGCATGAGTCCCAATGGCCGTGGAGACATCCACAATCAGGGGCGCCTGGGTGCAGAGGCCCCGCAGTCGCTCAGCGAATTCGGCGGCCTCTGCAGGCACCGATGAGTGCAGGATGGCCAGCTTCTCTAATGGCCCCCAGGTTTCGGCGATCGCTCTCAACTGCTCGAGGGCCTTGGGTTTCGTGCGCGCCTGCCCAATTCGCTGGATTGCCCCGTCGGCGACACGGACAAGGAGCTTGATCCGCAGCAAGTCGCCCAGGCCAGCGCGGAGCCAACTCACCCGGCCGCTCCGCCGAATGTACTCCAACGTGTCGATCACCGCCGCTACCCTCGCACGTTCACGGGCTCTCTGCACCCCCTCGAGGATTGTTTCGAACGTCTCGCCGGCGAGTGCAGCGGCGGCGGCCTGCATGACCTGGAAGCCAGCCGCAAGGGAGACATACAGGCTGTCAAACACATGGACACGGTCGCCAAACGAGGTCGCCGCCTGGCGGGCGATGTTGACGACGCTGCTGAGCTTCTCCGAGGGGTGGATGGATAGCACCTTCTCCGCCCCCTTCGACAAGACCTTCTCGTAGACCGCTTCGAAGGCGTGGAGCGAAGGAGCGGCCGTCGTGGCTGGCGCTTTCGTCATGGGGAGCCGCCGATAGAAATCCGCCCGGGACAACTCCAGCCCGTCCACATAGGAGTGGCCATTCAGAGTGATGAGGACGGGCACGACCTCGATGGATAGCGCCTTGGCTTCCTCGGGCGGCACATCCGAAGTGGTATCCGTGACAATCGCTGTCGATGGCATATCTGCCTCAGACTGCTTCTTCCCCCGATTCCAGCACCACGACCCCGAGACTGTTGGGACCTATGCAGGTGGCGACCGAGAGACCGTAGCTGTTGATCGTCATGGGGGTCTGTGGCTGTATCGGCTGCAGCCGCTCGAGAATCAGGCGGCTCTCCTCGGTCGGATTCCTTCCGCTCTGGAGGATGGCTAGATGGTCGATGCTGGAGAACTCCGACACGAACTCGATGAGCTTCTCAATCGCCCGGGGGCGGGAGCGCACCTTCTCCATCGGGATCACATCGCCACCCTCGAGTGTCAGGAAGGGGATGATCCCCAGCATGTTCCCCAGGACGGCCTGTGACCGGCTGATGCGGCCGAGGCGTTCGAGGTAGTCGAGCTCCTCCAGGAAGAAGACCATGTACAGGCGGGGGATCATGCCCCTCACGACCCTGACGACCTCGTCGAAGGAGGCCCCGCTGGAGGCCGCCTCCGCCGCAGCCTGGACAAGTAGGCCCAGCCCCACGGACATCGACAGGGAGTCGACCACCTGGATGTCACAACGTCCAAGGAACTGCTGGCTGGCAAGACGGGCGTTGGCGGCCGTCTCGGTCAGATGCGAGGAAGCGTGGATGGAAAGGATGTGTTCTGACTGGCCTTGCAGTCGGCCATAGATCCTGGCCAGGGAATCCACGCTCGGCGGCATCATAATCGGCGGCGGCTGAGTATCTCCCGCCGGGCCGAAGACCTGCGCGAGATCGACCTCCGCGTCATCTTCGATGACTCTGGCACCCGCCCGAATCACTGTGGGCGCAACAATGACCGGCCGGCCGTTCAGCAGACCAGGCTTGGTGAGACGTGCCATCCCATCGGTGACAATCGACACCGTTGCCATGATCACTCGATGGACAAGATCAAATGGTAGTGTGGCTGTCCGCCCTCGATCAATTCCACCTCTTGTTTTGGACACTGTTCGCGGATTCGGTCCGCCAGTTGGTTTGCCTGCATGACCGGCATGTCGGCGCCATAGTACAGGGTGATCAGCTCCGCATCCTCGGGGATACCCTTCTCTAGGAGCTTCATCGTCACCGACTCGGGGGTGTCTCCGGCCGCTGCCAGCTTGCCATCGAGAAGACCGATGGCCTGCCCTTCCTGGACGTAAACGCCGTCGATGTCGACCGAGCGAGTGGCCACAGTGACCTCGCCAGTGACCACCCCCGACATGGCTTCCGTCATGGCCCGCACCGTCGCATCGAAGTCACCGTCGGGGGCAAGCGCCAGCATCGCCGCGATGCCTTGAGGTACCGAATGCGACGGAACGACGGCAACCTGCTTGACCGTCAGCTCGATAGCCTGGCGGGCAGACATCAGGATGTTCTCGTTGTTAGGCAAGACGACGATTCTATCCGTCGGCAGGTTCTCGATGGCGCTCAGGATCTGCTCCGTGCTGGGGTTCATCGTCTGTCCCCCCTCGACGATCATGGCCACGCCCAGGCTGGCGAAAACCCGGGCGATCCCAATGGCCGGGGCGACAGTCACGGCTGCGATCTGACCGGATTCAACGGTCGCCAGGCGGAGAGTCTTCAGGTCTTCAACCGGACCGTGATTCGCCATCTGGACCATCAGGTTCTCGATGGCGATGTTGGTGATTGTCCCCAGGTCCTTCACGTACTCGATGGGCTCATACTGGGTCTTGTCGGGAACGTGGATGTGCATCCGGTACATGCCGTCGCCCTCGCCGACCTGGATGGACGTCCCCATCTGCTGCAGCCGCCCGTAGAATGCCTGGATGTCGAGAGGGGCACCCGGCCGAAAGTCGACGACGACCTCCCAGTCCTGCCCCGGCTCGAGCTTCTCGGCCGCGTTCTCCAACGAGATAGCGCTCAGGGGCTGGACGGTCGCCAGCGGCTGGTCGAGAGGCAGCCCATACGCTTCCCGCAGCATGCCCTCGAGGAGGAAGAACAGTCCCTTTCCTCCGGAATCGACCACGCCAGCTTCTTTGAGCACCGGCAGGAGCTCGGGTGTGTTCTCTACCGATGCTGCGGCGGCCTCGACGACGGACTCGAGGATATCCAGCATCGAGGTCGCACCGTTCCTTAGGGCCTCCTCGCCGGCTCTGGCCACGTCCTTGGAGACCGTCAGAATCGTCCCCTCCACCGGGCGCACAACCCCTCTGTAGGCGGTGTCCCGTGCTTCCACCAGCGCCCGGACGAAGACGCTGGCGTCCATCGTTGGCATGTTGCCCAGGGTCCTGGCGAAGCCTCGCCAGAGTTGGGAAAGGATCACACCGGAGTTGCCGCGTGCGCCCATCAAGGCACCGTGGGCGATGGCGTGGCAGACCTTCCCGATGGAACGCTCCCCCAGATTGGCGACTTCTGCCCAGGCGGATTGCATGGTCAGGACCATGTTGGTGCCGGTGTCGCCGTCGGGAACAGGGAACACGTTGAGCGTGTTGACGATCTGCTGGTTGGTGCGCAGCCACAGCAGGCAAGCCTCGGTCAGACGGCGGAGCATGGGACCGTCGACAACCTTGTAGCGCTCCGCCAATCGTCTGCGGGCTTCAGTCTGGGCAGCGGGCCCTTCTGGACTCATCCTGTTACCCTTCCGCCGGCTAGTCCGCGTCGCTGACGCGCAGATCGTGGACGTTGACGTTAACTGCGGCGACCGGGATGCCGAGGGCCCGTTCGAGCTGGTAGTGGACGGTGTTCGTGACGCTGGCCGCAACCGACGAGACACGCGTGCCGTACTCAACGATGATGTGCAGGTCGACGTAAACGTTCTCGCCGTCGGTTCGGACGACCACACCGTGACGGGGGTCTCGGGCCAGGGCATGAGCGATCCCGATGATCACGTTGCGGGAAGCCATGCCGGCCACGCCATAGGAACTCAGCGCAGCTTGGGCGGCGATCGTGGCGATCGCCCTGGGGGAGATCAAGATGCGGCCAAGAACGTTGTTTCCACCAGTCATCGCGGGCAACCTCCCATTCCGGTCAGATGCATTGATCAAGCCCGACACGTGTGGTATGATGTGGGCCGTTTGAGTCAGGCCTCATCCGGCAAGAAAGGAACCGTATCCGATGGCAAAGTGCGCGAATTGCGGCAAGACAACGACGTTCGGTCACAATCGCAGCTTCTCGATGCGAGCCACTCGACGGACCTTCCGCCCCAACCTTCAGCGTGTGACTGTGCTCGAAGGTGGCCGGCGGGTTCGGAAGACGTTGTGCGCCAAGTGCATCAAGCGGCTGGCCCGAGTGTGATGGGATCGCTTCGATCCGCTCCTTGGTTGCACTGCCTCTCGGCCGCCTGCTTGGCGGCCGAGGTCTCTGTTTACCGCTCCAGGGCCGCGCGCAGTTCGTGCAGCCCGGCCTCGATCCCTCGCGGGTGGCCGAAGACCGCCTTGGCGGCAACAATCACATCCGCCCCTGCCTCGGCCACTCGAGGCGCTGTCTCCGCTGTCATCCCGCCATCGACCTCGATATAGCCTCGATAGCGGCCCTCCTGCCGCCAACGCTCGATGGTCGCAATCTTGGGCAGCATCGCCTCAATGAACTCCTGCCCAGAGAAGCCCGGATTGACCGTCATCACCAGGATCAGGTCACTCAGCGGCAGAACTTCGACGAGCGCCTCGGCCGGCGTCCCTGGGTTGAGGGATACGCCGGCCTTTACCCCAATCGCGTGAAGCGACTGCAATGTGCGGTAGATGTAAGGGCAGGCCTCGATATGCACCGTCAGATGGTTCGCCCCTGCCTCGACAAAGGCCGGGATGAGGGTATCGGGCGATTCGACCATCAGGTGGACGTCGAGTGGCAGGTGCGTCGCTCTCCGGCAGGCCGAGACGATCGCGGGGCCCATCGACAGGTTAGGGGCAAAATGCCCATCCATGACATCGATGTGGATCCAATCCGCTCCGCCCGCCTCGGCTTCGGCAATATCAGCGCCCAGACGCGTGAAGTCAGCGGACAGAATAGAGGTCGCTAGAAGGCATTTACGGCGGGACATAGGCACAATGATACCGTCGCCACAGGCATTTTACAAGATGGTCCCCCAGAAACGACCCCCGCGCCTTCGGTCCGAGCCGGATACCGGGAGACTGAACGAAGCTTGGGGACTTGCGCCGCGCAGGATCAACCTGCTCTGACGGGATGGCTCTATGACATAACCCGGCCCCGCCAAGAGCGTTGCGGTCGGCATCGAACCCGCGCTGCCCGATCGGCTCGACCCGCCGTAGGTGGCCATTTGGCCGACACCAAGCGACCACGGGACGGGCGTCGATGAAGCTTCCGCATACGCCGCGCGGCGTCTGCCCTCCATGCTAGAATCAGCCGACGCCGGTCTTCTGTGGGGAGAATGCTCCGGCGGCATACTACCCACCGAATGAGGCCGTCGTTTGTGGGGAGGTGTCGTGAAGAGGTTGATTCGCTTTGTTTTCGCGGGATGCCTGCTTGGGGGCCTGCTTTCCTGCTCACCGCAAGTGGCCACCCTGAACGTGCCATACCCCACGGCGACCGCCGTGGCGCCGGCTGTGGGTGGCGAGTGCGACGCCCGTTCCACCCGGATCCTGGCCGACACATCCTACAGCCTGCGGATGGAGGCGACCTCCGATCCGTACCCCGCCAACTGCCTGTACTACTGCATGTGGCTCCCCGACGGCGGCCAAGCGCTGGAGGTCGCTCTGTCGGGCGCCGTGGTAGATCTCGATCTTTTCATCGGTTATGGGAGCATGGACGCGCTTGCCGGCGTCGACGTCGTGGAAGGTCAGACATACACTTGGAAGTCGAATCAGCCGGTGACAGGCGACGAGGCGGTGCATATCGAGTCCCCGGCTGCCGGCGTCTACTACCTCGAAGTCTGCTCCTACGAGGGCGAGGCGACGGACTTTCGGCTGGAATCGTCGTTGCGGTGAGGGGATGGGTCTGCAAATCTGAAGGGCGGCTTGAGTCGCCGGGACTCCTGTCTAGGCCTGGGTGATACGGGTCAAGGGGCTGCCAGAGCAGGTGTGTTGGGCAGCCTTCAGCTTTCCCGGGCGTGGCAATCAGCGTCCGACAGGGCAGAAGCGGCTCTGGCTGGGAGATAGACTTCGCATAGCCGATATGCGAACCAGCCCCTTTAGTCGGTGGCGAGCTGGCCACACCCAGCTTGGATGTCGATCCCGCGGCGCAATCGGGTGGTGCACGCCAAGCCTCGGGCCACGAGCAGGTCGTGGAAAGCGCGCGCGCGGTGGCGCGGGGAGGGCTCCCCGGAATACCTCTGGGTGGGATTCAGGGGGATCAGGTTGACGTGCGCGTTCAGGTCGAGGAGCCACTCTGCCAGCGCATCGGCCTGCTCGACCGTGTCATTGACGCCGTGGATGAGGGCCCACTCGAAGGACAGGCGCCGGCCGGTCCGGGTGACGTATTCGCGGCAAGCCGGAAGCAGGAGTGAGAGGGGGTAGTGCCGATTGATCGGCACCAACTGCGTGCGCAAATCGTCGGTGGCTGCGTGGAGTGAAATAGCGAGGTTGACCTGACGGTTCTCGGCAGTGAAACGCTCGATGCCAGGAATGAGACCGACGGTGGAAACGGTGAAACGGCGGGCGCCGAAGTTGAAGCCGCGGGCGTCGTTGAGGCGATCGATGGCCTCCATTGTTGCCTCGTAGTTGTGAAATGGCTCACCCATCCCCATGACGACGATGTTGGTGAGGCGCTCCCCCGATTGGGCCAGCTGCCGCGCGAAGAGCAGCACCTGTTCGACGATTTCCCCTGCGCTCAGATGGCGCTTGAAACCCATCTGGCCGGTGGCGCAGAAGACACAACCCATGGCACATCCGGCCTGGGTGGAGATGCAGGCCGTCCTCCGCCTCTCGTAGCGCATCAAGACGGCTTCGATCGCCACGCCGTCCCTCATGCCCAGCAGGAGCTTCTCGGTGCCTCCGTCCTTCGAACGCGCGCTGGCCTTGACGTCCATCGAGCTGAAAGACAGGTTATCCCCGAGGAGCGCCCGCAGCGGGGATGGCAGATCCGTCATGCTGGCTGGCGTGTCCAGGAGGCGCCGGTAGACGCTTCGCCAGATCTGGGCAGTGCGGTAAGCCGGCTGGCCCGCAGCCTCAAGCCACTTGGCCAGAGCCTCCCAGGTGAAGTCGTAAACGAGGAGGGGAGCGGTCATCGAGAGGGGCTGTCGAGCGCCCGACACAGGTCGGGAAGGCCCTCGAAGACCCAGTCGGGCCTGAAAGGGGAGCTTGCCAGGTCCTCACGTCGGGTGACCCCGGTCAGGACGATAGCGACCTTCAAGCCCGCCCGCTGACCGCCAAGGACGTCAGTCTCCAGCCGGTCGCCAAGGGCGAGCGTCACCTCGGGCGAAGCCCCGAGGCGCGCCAGCGCTTGCGCATAGACGTACGGCTCGGGCTTGCCGATGATCTTGGGCGCCCGCCCTGACGCCGCCTGCAGCGCAGCGAGCAGCGCCCCGGTGCCTGGCGCCTGGCCGCGTTCGGTGGGATAGGTGACATCGCCGTTGGTGCCCAGGAATAGCGCCCCCGCTCGAATGGCAAGAGAGGCCTCCGTCAGCATCTGGTACGTCACCTGGCGGTCGAGGCTCCCGACAACGGCCTCCACACCCTCGGCGCTGTCTGCGAGCACGAAGCCGAGCGAAGTGAGCGCTTCTTTTAGGTGCGCTTCGCCTACAACGTAGATTCGAGCCCCGCTGGGGAAGAGCTCGTGCAGGTAAGCGGCGGTCGCGGCGGAGGAGGTCAGGACCTCATCCGGGCTGACCTCTACCCCCATGCCTCGCAGCTTCGCCTGCACTGTCTGGGCCGACGCTGTCGCGTTGTTGGATGCCAGGATGAAGCCGATCCCCCTTCTCCGAAGCAGGGTGAAGAACTCGTGAACGCCGGGGAGCGGTGCGTCGCCGAGCCAGAGGACCCCGTCGAGGTCAATGATCATGGCGCGGGTGGCGGAAAGATCATCCATGGATCGGGCTCGGGCGGACGGGATTGGTCACGGGCCGAACTTCTGAAGCAGAAATTCGAGGACGGGTCGGTCGATCCGTCCGGCGGCGAAGTCGACCCGCTCCTCGAAGTTCTCGTTGCCGATGAAGGCCTCCAGGGCGCTCCGGGTGGCAGGGTCATAGATGCCGCTGGCGGCCTCGTGGTAGTAGTCAACGCGAGCCATCATCGCCTGAAGCTGAGCGGCCACTGGCCCTTCGATCTTGACCTGGTCCTCGGCTGGGCTCTTGCCGAAGTAGAGCCAGTGCATCTCCAGCAACTCCGCCAGGCGCAGGACCGGGTCAGAGTGGTCATCAACACGGTAGTCGATCCAGATGTCGTCGAAGGCGCCGTACCCGGCCTTTGGCTTGACGACGTACAGGGCCGCGCTTTGGCGGCCGCGGCGGTCGCCGCCGGCGCGGTCACCGGCCAGGAGGGCCGCCATGAGGCGGGCGGGCAGCTCACCGGGCGTCTCGGTGAAGGCGGCGGCCATTGCCTCGATTGTTTCGGGCCCTGTGAGGATATTGCCCTGGGCGGCGAAGTGATCGCCAGTCTTGCCGCCCGCCCAGGACAGGCATTCCTTTCCGGTGAAAGTCGCCGCGTGGCCCTTCATGTCGACGAGACCAACCTGGCGGTGGTCCCGGCCGCCGTCGGATGCCAGCAGTGCTTCGAGTGTCTCCTGGGCCGACGCGCCGGCCGCCATCATCTCCAGGCCGCGTGGCCCGTAGGAGGTGTTGGCGTAGGCCTGCGTGGCGACGGCTCCTCCCTCGCAGTATGCCCAGGGCACTCGGGCCCCGACGGCTGGGAACTTGGAGGCGACGGCCACGCCCCAGGCCGGGCCCTCAGTGTCATTGGCAGCAATCGAGAAGGTAGAAGGGTGGAGCAAAGCTGACTTCTCCGAGCGAAGTGGCGGGGTCAAGCGGCGTCGGGTAGCTGTTCCTTGTCGCCGAAGGACAGGGATCGACCATCCGCATCCAGGAGTGTCGGCGTTGCCACGCCGAGGATCGTATCCGCCTCGACAATGACGCGGCGGATCTCGGGATGCGAGGGAATCTCGTACATGACATCCAGCAAGGCACCCTCGATGATCGAACGCAGCCCGCGTGCTCCCGTCTCGCGTTCAAGCGCCTTCTGGGCAGTAAGGTCCAGCGCCTCCGGGGTGAAGACGAGCTCGACCTGGTCCATCTCGAAGAGCCGCTTATATTGGCGCACGAGCGCGTTGCGCGGCTTGGTCAGGATGGCGCGCAGAGCCCGCACGTCCAGGGGCTCCACGCTGGACGTGACCGGCAGACGTCCTACCAGCTCTGGGATCATGCCGTAGCGCATCAGGTCATCCGGAGTGAGATGCTGCAGCAGGGCAGTCTCATCCATCTGGCGGACTTCCTCTTGCGTTCTGGATCCGGGGAAGCCCAGACGGCCGCGCTGGCAGGCGCGTTCAGCGATGATCTCCGCCAGGCCATCAAACGTCCCGCCGCACACGAACAGGATATTGGTGGTATTGACCTGGATGAACTCTTGCTGGGGGTGCTTTCGGCCGCCCTGCGGCGGGACATTGACCACAGCCCCTTCGATGATCTTCAGCAGGGCTTGCTGCACGCCTTCGCCCGAGACGTCCCGGGTGATGCTGGGGTTATCGCCCGACTTACGGGCGGTCTTGTCCAGTTCGTCGATGTAGACGATCCCTCGCTCTGCCCGAGGGATGTTGAAATCGGCGGCCTGCAGCAGGCGGAGCAGGATGTTCTCGACGTCCTCGCCCACGTAGCCCGCCTCCGTCAGGGCGGTAGCGTCGGCGATGCAGAAGGGCACGTCCAGCGACTTGGCCAGCGTCTGCGCCAGCAAGGTCTTGCCGCAACCGGTGGGGCCAACGAGGAGGATGTTGCTCTTCTCGAGCTCGACCTCCGCCCTTCCACGGTTGGCGATGCGTTTGTAGTGGTTGTAGACGGCGACGGAGAGCACACGCTTGGCGTGCTCCTGGCTGACGACGTATTCATCCAGCTTCTCGTAGATCTCGTGAGGGGAGAGAGCAGGGCGGCCAACCTGCATCGCGCCTGACGTATCCGCGCGGGGTTCTTCGCCTTCGATGATGTCGCGACAGAGCTCGATGCATTCGTTGCAGATGAATGCACCTTCGGGGCCCGCGATCAGGCGCCGAATCTCGCTCTCGCTCCGACTGCAGAAGGAGCACCGGCGCGTTTCCGGCGGCACCGGCTTCTTTGGCGACATCGCTTAGCAGTCCTTCTTCTCCGCAGCCTTGTCCTCAGGCGCCGCCGGGTACAACACATGGTCGATGAGGCCGTATTGCGAGGCGCCTTCGCCGTCCATGTAGAAATCCCGCTCGGTGTCCCGCTCGATTACGTCAAGCGGTTGGCCGCAGTGCTTAGACAGTATGTTATTGATTTTTTCCTTCAAGCGCAATATCTCTTTGGCCTGGATCTCAATATCGGTCGCCTGTCCTTGGACTCCGCCAAGCGGTTGGTGCAAGTGAATCGTGGCGTGTGGAAGGGCGTATCGCAGGCCTTTGGTCCCCGCGGACAGCAGAACTGTCCCAAATGAGGCGGTAACCCCCACAGCTACGGTAGAGATCGGGTTGGATAGCTGCTGCATCGTGTCGTAGATGGCCAGGCCGGCGTAGATCCCTCCCCCAGGGCAATTCAGGTACATCTGGATCTCTCGTTCCCTGTCCTCCTGGTTCAGATAGAGCAGCTGGGCGACAATAACGTTCGCCACCTGGTCATTAATGGGCGTTCCTAGGAAGATGATCCGATTCCGCAGGAGCAACGAGTAGATGTCGTAGGCTCGCTCGCCCCGGCCGGAAGTCTCGATCTCGATAGGGATGAGGGTATGGGG
>CAYQUY010000058.1:0-10859 GCA_964420755.1 uncultured Anaerolineaceae bacterium | reverse complement strand
GCATCCTATCTTCAAGAAGGGTGCGCGCCACGACCGTTAGGACCAGGGTGCAGCTCGGCACGAGCGCCCACAAGGAACCGAGCATGTTCGCCGCCGCCAATGCAATGATCATCGCTCCCAGATAGCCGGGGTGGCGAATGTAGCGACACGGACCGTCGCGCACGACAGACTGTCCACGGTCGCCTTGAACTCGAATCGCGGCCGAGAAGTACGCGTTGGTGACCATCGCCCAGCAGAACAAGCCGTAGCCCAGCACAACAAGACCGTGGCCAGGACCTGAACCGCCACCGGGCCCACGGCCGACCAGCCGTTCCGCTCATCCAGACCCGCCACAACCAGGATCGCCAATCCAGAGATGGAGTAGAGGGCCGTCACCGGCCGGTCCCATCCCCTTGACGCTCATGCGAGCGCGCTCCTCGATGAGGCCAGTCCCTTTGGGCAGGATGAGGACGGCATTCAATGCGATGAAGAACAGGTATAGGCCGATGTACAGCCACCCCTCGGACCAGTCCGGACGCCCGACGGAAACGAACAGAAGGATTGCCTGAAGGGCTACCAGAAACGCAATCTGAACGAACCATTGCACGACACCCGCGGTGAGACCCGTCTTGCGGGCGCCTCGATCTGAGCCTCCTATTGTCATCGTGAACCCCTTGCGGAAGACGCGAGGCAAGCATACACCCTTCTGCCTGACGACTGCTGGGTGTGGGCCTCATGTTCCTGAAAGCCCTGGTCGGGGAGGCATCGCAGCCGCCCGCGACCCGACTGGAGCACCGCGTTCCCCCACCCTTGGAGCGAGGTGCCGAGCGGCATGGGCAACCCGACATTCCGCGAAGCCCCTTGCAGGCAGGGTCTGCGGCGGACCACCGCCGGCTGACCTGCCGAGCTCACCTGCCGGGCGCTCGAGCGCCTTCTGCCATGTCTCGCGCTCTGCACGGTGTGATCACACACCTTTCCTGGATCAGTCCTGCCCGGTTCGTCCAGGGGGCTCTGAATCATCGGCCGCCTCCAGGTGCAGATGATGCAGGAGACGGTGGGCCAGCGGCGCCACCAAGATCCCGGCGGTGGCGAGGAAGGCCAGCCCGGAGAACAGGGCGTACGCCGAGGCGAACAGCTTGCCAGCCGTGGTGTGCAACTCATTTACCGGGCCCATGCCTCCCAGGATCATCGAGGCGTTGAGCAGGGCATCGAGCCAGGAAAGACCTCCGGCGAAGTGGTAGCCTGCCACCCCGATAGCCAAAGAGACAACGACAAGGGACAGCGCAACAAGGCCATGGCCCAGCATGCGGCGAAGGAACTGACGCCGCGGCAGCAAGGGTTCCGATCGATGTTCGTACATGGACTCCCCTTCCCAGGATGTCGGGGCGGGAGACGCGGCACCGATCACAGGCCTAGGCACCGAACCTTGGGGCGCTGAGCAGCAATCTCGGCATTGCCGCGGCCCTTTGGAGAGATGATCGCACGGGACGACTCCGGAGTCCGGGCCCCTGCACGGGCTATCTGGCCCCATTCAGCGCGGCCAGGGGACGGCAACCCAGCGAGTGTAGCCGTGCTTGTCCACGGCATAGACCCGACCGTGGGAGGGCTCGCTGCACCCGGGCTCGTCCTCGAGCGCAATCATCGTGGTATCCAGGACTCCTACCGGCGTGAAGACCAGTTGGCCATCGTGGCAGACCCATGCCTCGACCAGATATCCCCGATAGTCGTCCTCCGTCATCCACACGGGGTCCCAGGCAATCCAGACCTGGGTGCCCTGCCGGCTGGCGCGGACGTTCCGCGGAGGATCGTATAGCTCGGTGAAAGGCAGGACGGGCTCGGTAGGCGGAACGCTGAAGATGTCACCGGAGATCTCCAGGAGTGAGGCGTTGACCCAGCACAAGTCCATGTAGTATCGCGGCTTCACATAGGCCCAGGTTCCGGCCTCATTGCGGCCGCGGATCTCGACGCGGTCGCCTGGATAGAGCCCCCATTCGTAGAGGTAGCCCACCCCAGGACCATAACGGCAGTTGGCCTGGACGAGGACAGTGGCCCGGGGATAGGCGATCGTCGGCGTGGAGGTGACGGTGGGCGTGATCGTGGGCGTGCAGACGGGCGTGGGCGTGTCGGTCGGCGTGGGAGTGAACGTCACCGTCGGCGTGGCGGTCTCGGTGGGCGTCGTGGTGAGCGTCGGAGAGGGTCTCAAGGTCACGGTGGACGTGGCGGTGGGCGGCGGTGGCGGCGTCAAAGCCGCAATCATGTCGCCACCAAACAGGATGGCAAGCAGGAGCAATCCCAGAACGATCAGTGGCAGCCAGCGGCGCACACCCTCTATCTTCGCGCGGCAACGTCTGCGTGCAAGTGGTCCCCCAGTTCGGTGCCGTGGAGTCAGCCGTCAGACGCGGCCGACACTTGTCGAGCCAAACCGAGGAAAGCGGACCTGGCGACCGCCGGCGATCCCGCGCCTCCAGGTGCGCTAACCTGCCGGGAAGACCTCGCGGATCTCCACCTTCGCATGCGGAGAGGACAGACGGACATTCGATTCCAAGTCAAGGAGGTGCGCCTCGAGCTGGGCTCTGGCGATCCCGGGCGGAGCGTAGACGGTGAAAAGCACCGCTGTCGTCTCCGACGTGATCCGAGTCCGTTGATCCGGACCATAGATGATGCTGGACAGGATGCCCTCCTCATCCCGGATGAACATGTCGCCGGCCTTCAGCGTTTTCCCCCCACCAGCGAGCACAGTGTAGCTCTCAGCGCCAGCCGAGACATCGACGGTCAGGGGGCCTTGCACCGAATCGATGTCATGACCCGCAGTGAGCAACAAGCTGTTCAGCTCGGCGATGAGCATCGCTTCGACGAGGGCGCTCGGCCCCGTGATGGTCTTGCCCCTAAAGAGCACGGACTCCAGCTGGAGCTGAACATGGTAGGTCTTGCCGAAGCGCTTGTAGTAACCCGAGTAGGCCCGCAGCGCAGGGATGGCCAGCATCTGCGCGCGGCTGCTGGCCGAGAAGCGGCCTCGAATCTGGCTCTGCACCTCCGCCGCGCGATCCTGTAGAGCGGCGTCGCGATCGGGATTCACGACCCCCTGCATCCCGAGAATCCCGATCATCGCGCTTGGGTAAGCCTCTTTCCATTTCCCCGTCAGCACTACCTCTATGGGCACTCAGACATCTCCCCACGGCCGATGGGGCTTCCGGAGGACACGCCCGCTCGGCACTCCATCGCCGTTCCGCTCTTCGGACAACGACTTCAAGGACCGGATGATGTGATCTTGGTGTCCGCACTCCGAGCACGATAACCGGGGATGATCCGGAATCCTGCCCGACGTCTTGACTTCCCTCATCGGCCGCAGTGACATTGAACCGAATCCAAGCTCCCGCGCTACGCCGCGTCGAAGTAGATCGGGTTCGAGATCAACGCAGGCAGCAGAGGCAAGCCAGGCGCGAATGCTCGGAGCAGCTCGATGCGGGCGAACCCGGGGCCGTCCATCGTGAATGCGCCCTGAAATCCTCCATCCGTTTCTGCTCTCACCAGTTGCCTGCTTCCGCTCCCAGTAACCACCTGGAGGACGTCTCCTGCCAGCAATCCGCTGGCGGTGATCTGGATCTCCCTCACCGCCGGAAAAGGCACGCTGTCGCCCGGGAGTGCCTCACCGGCAGTCATCTCCAGGCCGGGACCATTGGGGGCGAAGGTCAGGTAGGAATGTCCCTGTTTCAACCCGGCGAGGATGTCGGCTGGGCTGGCCGACATCGCGTGAACGCAGGTCGTGGGTCCGCCGAGGATGATGAAAAGATGGTCACGGTGATAGTCGCTCCCGCCGCAGATGGGAACCTTCCTACCCGCCATAAGCATGCTTTGCCACAGGCCCACTGCCCGCAGGTTGGATTCGCGCATGGGGCCGTTCCACACCTCGAGGCAGTCGAAGGGGAGCGAGCTGATGTCGAACTGGAACGGGCAGACTTCTTCAAAAGGATGGTCGATGCTGATGAGGGCGCCCCGGCTCCGAGCCGAGTCGAAACGGGCCTGCACCTCCTCCGGGCTGTTGGCGAAGAACGGCTCATCGTAGGGCCTGTCCACTCCCAGGAAGCTGGCGTGGCCCTTGAAGTGGGTCCACTCGATTCCGGGGATCAGCGTCAGCCCGGGCAGGCGAGGCAGAGTGTCTGCAGTCGCCATCTGGTTGTGATCCGTGATGGCCAGGAAATCCAAGCCATGCCGCAGGGCATGGTGGGCCAGCTCCTCGACGCTGAGAACCCCGTCCGAGGCAAGGGTGTGGACGTGCAGGTCGCCCTTGAACAGGCGCAAGCGCTTTGGGGTGAAGGTCAGTTCGTAGGAGACCATCACGCCGGCCGGCGCCACCTTGTACGCGCCGAGCAGGATGCGCCACTCGCCGGGGACCAGACGGCATGGGCGGTAGCCGGGCGTGGCGCTGGTCTCGCTGACCTGGATCCGGGTCTTGTCGGACCCGGAGGCGCCCACCTGCGTCCCATCCGGCGCGATCAGCCCGAGGTCAATGATATTGACCTCCTTGCGCGAGACGAACCCGTTCTTCCCCGCCGCCTCCTCGTGGTGGCGCTCGTAGCGATACGAGAGGGCGAAAGACTCGGTCTCCGGCGGCATGGTGAACGGGAGCGTGAGGTACCCGCCCTCCCGCTGGTACCCGACGAAATGCTGGAGGCTCAGTTTCGTGTCGATGGCAGCTTCCTCCCTACGCCGCAGGGACGGGGCCCAAGATGCCCGCCAGGAAGCGGCGGATCTGCCCGTCCCAGAAGAGCCAATCGTGGGCCCCGTCTTCCTCATAGTATTCCGAGTGAACACCTAAGGACTGACACGCTTCATGGAACATCCCGCTCAGCGGGTAGATGTCCTCCTGCCGGCTGACGGAGATGAACAGGCGGGGCAAGTGGGATGGATCCTTGGCCGCCTGCTTCAACCAGACGGCCGGGTCATGTTCGCCTCCCACCACACCTTCCAGGTTTCCAAACAGCAGTGCAAACTCCTCCTTCCGCGGGTCGGTATCAGGGATCAGCTGAAGCACCGCGATGGAAAGGACGCCCGAGAAGCTCGCGGCGGCGGCGTAGAGTTCGGGGTGGAGCAGCGCAGCCTTGATGGCGCCGTAGCCTCCCATGGAATTGCCCGCGATGAAGGTGTCCTCCCGGCGGGGCGCCAGCCCAAAGACGTCCCCCAGGTACCGCGGCAGCTCCTCCACCAGGTACGTGAAGTACATCTGGCCGTTGGGCTGGTCGATATAGAAGCTGCGCCCGGCGGAGGGCATCACCACCACAAGCCCGTAGCGCGACGCCAGGGTCTCGATGCAGGTATAGCGCTGCCAGGCGCTCGCATCATCGCTGAGGCCGTGGAGCAGGTAGAGCACCTTGCGCCTGGCGACCGGCACCCCTGCCATCTTCCCGGGATCGGGGAGGATGACGAACAACGGGAGATTGACCTTCACCGTCTCGGGGACGTGGTCGATGTGGACCAGGGCCATGGCAGCCTCCCCGCTACGGTGACGGGGCTTCGACTGGGGCCTCGACCGGCTTCTCGAAATTGATGAACCACGAGAAGGCAAAGCTGATCACCATCAGCACCGGCGGTACGATCGTCATCAGGAACCGGGCGGCAGAGTCGGGATGCATCCCAGGATTCTCGCCGCTTTCAAAACCGTAAAGCAAGAAGACCAGGTAATACGCGGCGCCGGTGAAAAGCCCATTCAGCCGGTTCATGAAGCCCAGAGCATTGGCGATGATGCCCTCCCGCCGGAGATGGTGTTTCTGCGTGTCCTCGTCCATGATCTTGGCGCCGATCAGGTCCATCGTGGTGATCACGCCGGCGAAGCCGAACCCGACCAGGGCTGCGCAGATGACAGCCGTAACCAGCGAGTTGGCAAAGAAGAGCGGGACGAAAGTGATTGCCAGAGTCGCCAGGGACGCCCTCCAGATCGGCATCAGGCTGAACTTCCTGACCAGCATGGCCCAGACGGCGACGGATCCGATGGCAATGATCAGGACCGCGGCCAGCAGGAATGTGGACTGCCCGCTGGAAAGCCCGAGGGCATACTGGACGAAGAACGGCACGGAAGCCAATACCAGGGACATGGCTGCGCTGTAGAAGGCGTTGGCGAAACCTGCGACCCAGAATTTCGCGTTGGTCACCAAGTCCCTGATGGCCTTCCATAGGCCGGGCTTGGCCTCCTCAGGCTGTGGGTCTCTTTCCCGGCAGCTGAAGGCCATGTACAGGATGACACCGCCGCCCAGCAGCCCGTAGAGGATGGCGGTCAGCCCGTATCCAAGCTTATCCGTCACCATGGGGGTCAGCGCGATGCTAATGATCATCGCCACCAGCTGGAAGGCCTGGCGCATGGCGTTGGTCCTTGCCCGAATGGTGTCATTCGGAAACAGTTCCGGGAACAGCGCGGCGTAGTTGGCGTTGATGACCGAATCAAGCGTGCCCGTCAAGATGTAGAAGAGCATGCAGTATGCGAAGATTGAGTTCCCCGCCAGGAAGGCCGGCAGGTTGTAGAAGGCGATGAAGGCGAGGACCAGCAGCGGTGTCCCGATCGCCAGCCAGGGCCGGCGGCGACCCCAACGAGAGCGAGTCCGGTCAGAAAGGAACCCGTAGACGGGATTGTCGAGCGCGTCGATGAAAGCGTAGATCAGCATCATCGTCGCCCATTGCTTGGTGGTTACCCCCCGCTGCAGGACATAGTAGGTGAAGGCAAAGGTCTTGAGCATGTTGATAGGGATCGACATGCCAAAGAAGCCAATGGCATAATTGAACGTGGTTGCACGCGGCTTGTCCATCGGGTAGGCCTCCTGGATTGGGTTCGGGGGTACGCTGTGGGTCTCGACCTCGGGGATCGCTCAATCCCATCCAGTATACAAGGGATTCCAGAAGAGGGACCCCCCTAGTCCGCGGCTTCCCGTCCTCGGCGAGGACGTCGCTGCTGAAATGATCCGATACCGGCCTGCCGCCCCTCGAGGAACCTCGCCTTACAATAGGGGCAAGGCAAGGAGGCCATCGAGGCAAGCATGACTTCACAGACACCGCGTGAACGCTTCATCGCTGCCCTGGAGCGACGGCCTCTCTCCGGCCGCGTTCCCCATTTCGAACTGGTGTTCTACCTCACCATGGAAGGGTTTGGCAGGGTCCACCCGCTGCACCGCGATTACCGCCAATGGCTGCAGATGGAGGAAAAGGAACGCCAGCTTCATCGTCAGGACATGGCCGATCTGTACATCGCCACTGCCGAGCGCTACGAACACAGCGCCATCTTCGTGCACCCCAATCCCGATACGTTCGACGAATGCTCCAAGTTGATCGAGATCATCCGGCAGAAGACTGGGAACCGTTACTTCATCATGAAGGAAGGAGATGCCACCTACGGAATCCCGGATGGTGACACGATGGTGGCATTCTCCGAACGCCTCAAGTACCAGCCGCAGCGACTCAAGGCAGAGATGGAATCCGCGATTGACGGGAAACTACGCGAAGCCGAGCGCCAGAAATGGCTGGGCGGCTTGGACGGCTTCGCCCTGTGCACCGACTACTGTTTCAACCGGGGCCCATTCCTCAGTCCACTTCAGTTCAGCGAGTTCGTTGCCCCCTACCTGGCGCGGCTAATCCAGGGGTATCGCCAGCTGGGCTACTACGTCATCAAGCATACCGACGGGAACATCATGCCCATCCTTGACCAACTGGTCGAGGCCAATCCGCATGCCCTGCACTCGCTTGATCCACAGGCCGGGGTGGACATCGCCGAGGTCAAACGACGTTACGGCGACCGGCTGTGCCTGATCGGCAATGTGAACTGTGCCCTGCTTGACACGGGCAGCGATAGAGATGTGATCGAATCGGCACGCTATGCGCTCCAGCACGGCATGCCCGGAGGCGGCTACATCTTCTCGACCAGCAATTGCATCTACACCGGCATGCGCCTGGAAAGGTACGGACTGATGCTGGACGTCTGGCGAAGAGAAGGCAACTACATCTAGGACGATGAGGTGGGTAGCGCCTCGGCCGCGCGACAAGCGGCGCGCCTCTCGAGGCCTGACGACGTGCGACCCGGGCTCGTGCCCCAGATGCCCCCTTCGCCACTGTATCTCGTCAACCGGCGCGGAACACCGTCGTCAGGACCATTGCCAGAAGGGCCAGGACCATCAGACCACATGGAAGGACGACGCCCGCGAAGACGGCCGCGATCACTCCGATCACGAGGCTGCCCACGAGGAGGGATGCAAAGCCTCGCAAGACGGAGAATGCGTGCACCTCTGAGTAGCTGATCAACCAGATGGCCGTCGACCAGACCGCCAGCGCGATGTTGAACACGGACATGCCCAGCCCCACATAGATCGACGGCGATCCTGGTGGGACAGCCGGGGCCATGGACGTGAACACACTCGGGCCGAATAGGAGCATGCGGGGGATCCACGTCAGCACGCCCACGACGCCGGGAAGCGAGGACCAAGCAAAGGCCGCTCGCAGCTGGACGGCCACGCCCTTGCCACCGAACACGCGGCCGAAAACGGTGTAGAGCGCCCCACCAGCGTACAGCCCCGCCAGCCCTAAGAGGGGGCCCCCGATGGCGGCAACCCCCGCGATGGCTGGCAGCGAGAGGACGTCCCCGAGGTGAAAGGCGGATGCCACTGACAGCGCCCAGGAGAGTCCTGAGATGCAGGCGATGAGGTGGACGCCCTGACGAGGGTTGGTGTCTGCGATCCACCTAATCGTTTGGCGAGGATGCAGCCAGATCGTAAGCCACGGGGAGCGAGCCCCCGAGGGGGTTTCAACGGACATCGGTCTTCCCCCTTTCCTGATCCTTGCCGGCCAGCGCCGCCTGGCGGCCCCAAGTCCCGGAGAGCAGGGGCACGCGCTACGAAGGGATACTATGGCACCCTCGTCACAGGGCGGTGCCCCACATAGCGGTCACTCGGGTTCTGGGATTCGACCTCACCTAGATGTAGAGGTCGCGTCTGCGATACGTCAGATACGCCCCCGCCACGCAGAGCACGATGATCGCCGCCGAGATGACCAGGTACACACCTTCGATCCGGCCGTCGCGGAGGAGGTCCGCGGCACTGAAGTACCGGAACGGTGTGACGTACTTGAGATCGTCCAGGCTCTCCTTCATCTGGGACATGATGGAAATCACGTAGGTTCCCAGGATGATGGCCACGACGGTGGAGCCGGCCAGCTTGTAGCGCTTCATGGCGCAGCCCAAGAGCAGGCCTACGGCAAGGAAGATGAGCTCAATCAGGAACATGGCCAGCATCTCGAGCGCCAGGAACTTGTAGAAGGCCTGGTCCGGGCTGTAGCTCCGCACCGCTACCAGGGATATCGCCCAGGTGATCAACACGAAGGCGACGCAGTAGACCAGGGCCGCCAGGGCCTTGGCCGTGACAACGCGGCTGCGCGAGACCGGCAGTACCAGCGAGAACTCGACGGTCCTGTCGCGCTCTTCCTTGGAGATTGTGTCGCTGCCCCACATGGCGGCCGCGATGGCGCCCATGATCGCGAAGTACACGAACATGAGCCCGTAGAAGCCGCTCAGCGTCGTCAAGTTGAAGGCCCGCATGCTCAAGGCATCCAGCATCGCCGGCGGCATGGAATCCAGCAGGGCCAGCGTCTCGGGGTTCCCAGCGAAGGCGGAGAACTTCGCCACAGCAATCATAATCAGCAGCGCCAGGATAGCGCTCCAGATCATCAACGACTTGAAGTTGGCCTTCAGCTCGCGCAGGAAGATATTCAAGGCACACCTCCTCACGACACAGCCGGGATGTCGCGGCGGACGTACAGCCAGTAGCTCAGCGCCAGCGAGACCACGCTGACCGCGACGTTGAGCAGCACCAGTGGTGTGTTATATGCGCCGCTGTTGGCGATGGCGGTCGGGTCAAAATGCTTGAAGGGCGTGATCAGCTCGAGCTTGACGTCACCGAACACGCCGCTGAACGCGGCCAGGACGTACATTCCAAACCCCAGACCAAGGGAATACGGAGTCACGCTGCGCACGCGCCTTACCAGCAGCGAGACCACGAGCCCCACGCACAGGAAGAAGAGCTGGAAGATCACGACGCTGGCCAGCAGCAGGAGCAGGGTGCGCAGGTCGTACTCGCGTCCCTCGGTATAGAGGGCGATGCCCACGAAACTGCTCACCCACACGACCGCGTTGGTGATGGTCAGGCTCGCCAGTGCGGCTAGCAGCTTGCTGGTCAGGATCCGCGTGCGGCTGACCGGCTTGCTCATCAGGAAGTCCGCGGTTAGCTCCGCCTCCTCAATCGACACCAGCCCGAACCCGTAGTTCCCTGCCTGGATCGCCAGGCAGATCTGCACGAACAGGAAGATGAAGGCGTAGAAGCCCAGCACGCTCGCCAGATCCATGTTCTCCATGCCAAACGCCGCCCGCAGCTGCGGGGGGAACCTCTCAAGGATCTGGTTCATCAGCGCGGCCTGGTCGGCGAAGGCTGGAAAGAAGGAGAGGAAGATCAAGAAGATCGCGGCCACGGACAGCGACCAGATGACCACCGACCGCAGCCGGCTCCGCAATTCGTGTCGGAAGATGTTTGCGCTCATGGCCTTCGCCTATTCGTAGTAGTGCATGAAGATTTCTTCAAGGGTCGGCTCCTCGATGGTCACATCCTCGATTCGCCTCCCGGCCATCTTCTGCAGCACAGCATTGATGTCGCCCTTGAAGAAGAAGTGCAACGAGCCGTTCTCGGTCTGCAGATTGGTCACCCCCGGGAGCTGGAAGTCGCCCGCGTTCAAGCCCTCAGCCGTCACGCGCACCTTCTTGTAGTTGTTCTGCTGCAGGGTGCGAATGTCGGAAATCTCGACGATCCTTCCCTCGCGGATGATGCCGACGCGGCTGCACAAACGCTGCACCTCGCCCAAGA
>CAYQUY010000057.1:0-10877 GCA_964420755.1 uncultured Anaerolineaceae bacterium | reverse complement strand
TGCTTCCTCTGGTTCTGTGTGCCTCCGGCCTGTTGCCCCTCCGGGGGATGTTGAGCGTAGCAGGCCTAGGCGCTGTCGCCTTCTCGATGCTCTGGCCGATCGCCGACGGCGCCCTCATGATCGGCACGCTGTACTACCGATTGCGAGGCATCCGCTTGTGAAGGTTCCATGCTGGCTGAGCTGAACGTACAGGATTTCGCCATCATCGAAAGCCTGAGGCTCGGGCTCGGCTCGGGTTTCGTGGTGCTTACCGGCGAGACCGGCGCCGGCAAGTCGATCATCATCGACGCGGTTGAGCTGCTCCTGGGGGGCCGGGCGGACAGCGCCATGGTGCGGGCCGAGGCGTCTGCTGCGCTCATCGAGGGCACCTTCCACATCGATGGGGACGCCGGCGAAGCCGTCCGCTCCCTGCTCGAGGCGGAGGGGCTGCTTGAGGAGCCGGCCGCGGTCACCCTTGGTCGCGAGATTCGGCGCGAGGGGCGCAGCATCTGCCGCGTGAATGGCCGAAGCGTCAGCCTGGGGGTCTTGAAGGCGCTGGGGGAGCTGCTGGTCGACGTCCATGGGCAGTCGGAGCATCTCAGCCTGCTGCGCGTCCGGGAGCATCTCGACCTGCTCGACCGTTACGCCCAAACTGAGGATCTGAGGCAGGCGTTCGCCGAGGGCTACGCCAGGCTGAGCGCCATCCAGGGCGAGTTGGCGAAGCTGAGGCAGACCGAGCGTGAGGCCGCCCGCCGCGCCGACATGCTGACCTACCAGATCAACGAGATCGAGGCGGCTTCCCTCCGGCCGGGCGAGGAGCAAGAGTTGCTGGAGGAGCGGACCCGGCTGGCGAATGCCGAACAGCTGGCTGAGCTGGCGCAACGGGCGATCGCGGCGCTCGATGAGAGCCCCGATGAGAGTGCCCCCGCCTCCGATCTCCTGGGTCAAGCGGCGGAAGCTCTAGCCTCCCTGGCGCGGGTGGACGTCAGCATGACCGAGACCCAGGCCGAGGCCCAGGCGTTGGTCGAACAGATGGGCGATCTGGCCCGGAGGCTTCGGGTGTACCGCGAGGCCATCGAGTTCAACCCTCACCGCTTGGATGAGGTCGAAGAACGGATCGGCCTGATCCGATCTTTGGAGCGAAAGTACGGCGGGAGCGTGGAGGCCGTGCTGGCGCACGGCAAAGCGGCCCATGAGGAATTGGAGGCCATCACCCATGCCGAGGAGCGGATCCGCACCCTGCAGTCGGAAGAGGCGTCGGCCTTGGAGCGCCTGGGGCAGGTCGGCTCGCAACTCTCGGAGGCGCGCCGCGAGGCAGGCGTCCGGCTGGCAGCCGCGATCGAGGAGGAACTGACCGACCTTCGTATGGCTGGGGCCCGCTTTGGCGTAGACGTCTCCTGGGAAGACGAGGCCAACGGCGTCCCCCTGGGAGACCGGCGAATCCGCTTCGGCCCGGCAGGGCTAGACCGGGTCGAGTTCCTGGTGGCGCCCAATCCGGGGGAAGGCCTCAAGCCCCTGGTGAAGATCGCCTCGGGCGGCGAGACCTCCCGGCTGATGTTGGGGCTGAAAGGGGTGCTGGCCCGGGCCGACCGCACCCCAACCTTGATCTTCGATGAAATCGATCAGGGAATCGGGGGCCGGGCCGGGGCGATCGTCGGTCGCAAATTGCGGGACTTGGCCAGAAACCATCAGGTCCTGTGCGTGACCCATCTGCCCCAGCTGGCGGCCTTCGGCGATCAGCATTTCCGCGTCGAGAAGAAGGTGCGAGGCGGTCGGACGGTGACCATGGTTGGGCCCATGACCGAGCAAGAGCGAAAACAGGAACTGGCGCAGATGCTGGGCGGGGTGAGCCCCGCCACGCTGGAGAGCGCGGCCGAGTTATTGAGGACGGCAGAGGAGGCCAGGAATCCCGGCGGCTAGACGCGGATCCCGATGAGAGTGGGCTGACTTAGGAGCCCAGTCCTGGCAGCCGCTCTCCCACTTGGGTCGCGGCCGATAAGTTCGTACCTGCTGGTCCCATGATCATGCTTGGAACCGCTACGACCTGGACGAGGGGCTCTGCCACCTGGACTGCGGCAAAGCCCCTTCTAGTTCCCTACGCCTCTACCTCTTCCTCAACCTTGACCTTGGCCTCGCCCTCCTGCCGGCGGAAGACCACGGCGCTCTCGCCCTCCGCCACATCCACCAGGACCTTGTCGCCGGGGGCGAAGTCTCCGCGCAGGAGCTGCACCGAGAGTGGGCTCTCAACGTGCTTCTGCAAGGCGCGCCTGAGAGGGCGGGCGCCGAAGGATGGATCGTACCCCTCCCGCGCCAGCCACTTGCGGGCGTTGTCAGTCAGCTCGACCGTCAGGTGATGCTCAGCCAGCCGCTCGCTGACTTCCTTCATCTGCAAGTCGACGATGCGCTCCATCTGCTCGAGGGAGAGCGGCGAGAAGACGATGATCTCGTCGATCCGGTTGAGAAACTCCGGCCGGAAGGTATCCTTGAGCGCCTTCTCGATCTTCTCCTCGGCCGGGGAGGCCTTGCCCTCTCCCTCTCGGCGCAGGAAACCCAGGCTGCCGGAGCGGGTGACGAACTCGGTGCCCAGGTTCGAGGTCATGATCAGCACCGTGTTTCGGAAGTCGACGGTGCGGCCCTGGCCGTCAGTCAGGCGGCCGTCGTCGAGGATCTGCAGCAGAGCATTCCAGACCTCGGGGTGCGCCTTCTCGATCTCGTCGAAGAGGACGACCCGGTAGGGCCGGCGACGGACAGCCTCGGTGAGCTGGCCGCCCTCTTCGTAGCCGACATAGCCTGGCGGGGCACCGAACAGGCGCGAGACGGTGTGCTGCTCGCGGTACTCGCTCATGTCGACCCGCACCAGCGCGTCTACGTCGTCGAAGAGGAACTCGGCCAGCGCCTTGGCCATCTCGGTCTTGCCCACGCCGGAAGAACCCAGGAAGATGAAGGATCCAATGGGACGCCGTGGGTCCTTCAGGCCAGCTCGGGCGCGGCGGATGGCATCTGCCAGAGCGTGGATCGCCTCCTCCTGACCGATGATCCGCTCGTGCAGTCGGTCCTCCATTTGGAGGAGCCGCTCGGACTCGGCCTCCAGCATCTGGCTGACCGGGATGCCAGTCCACTGGGCAACGACCTCGGCGATATCGTTCTGGTCCACCATCTCGTCAAGCTGGTGCTCGGACTCCCAGGTGTCTCGTTTGGCACTGAACTCCGCCTCGAGCCGCAGGCGCTGGGCCTTCTTCTCGGCGGCGCGTTCGTAGTCGCGTTCGAGACCGGCTTTCTCCTCTTCCGCGGTCAGCCGGTCGATCTCGGCCTTTTGCTCCTTGAGTTCGGGCGGCAGTGAGTAGAGGGCAACCCGCAGCTTGGCTGCGGCCTCGTCCATGAGGTCGATCGCCTTATCCGGGAGAGCGCGATCGGTGACATAGCGTTGCGAGAGCTTGGCCGCCGCGACCAGGGCCTCGTCGGTGAAGCGCACCTTGTGGTGGGCCTCGTAGCGGTCGCGCAGGCCGCGCAGCATCTCAATGGCCTCATCCACTGACGGCTCATCCACGTAGACCGGCGCAAAGCGGCGTTCCAGGGCGGCGTCTTTCTCGATGTACTTGTGGTACTCGTCCAGCGTGGTCGCCCCGACGCACTGCAGCTCGCCTCGCGACAGCGCCGGCTTGAGCATATTGGAGGCATCCATGGCGCCCTGAGCTGCCCCGGCTCCCACGACGGTGTGCAGCTCGTCGATCATCAGGATGACATCGCCTTCAGAGCGCTGAATCTCCTCGATGGAGGCCTTGAGGCGCTCCTCGAACTCGCCGCGGAATCGCGAGCCGGCGATCATAGCCCCCAGATCGAGGGAGATCACGCGCTTGCCGGCGAGGATCTCGGGTATGTCGTTGTTGGCGATCTTCTGAGACAGGCCTTCGACGATGGCCGTCTTGCCCACGCCCGCTTCGCCGATCAGCACCGGGTTGTTCTTGGTGCGTCGGCAGAGGATCTGGATGACGCGCAGGATCTCCTTGTCGCGGCCAATGACGGGGTCGAGCTTGCCCTCTTTGGCCAGTTGGGTCAAATCCCGGGAATACTTCTCGAGGGTGCGGTAGCGGGTCTCGGCCTTGCGGTCGGTCACGCGCTGGCCGCCGCGGATGTCCTTGATGGCATCGTAGACACGGTCCTTGGTGATCCCCTCTTCGGCCAGCAGGCGAGCGATGGCCGTGTTGCGTTCCGAGAGGATGGCCAGGAAGAGGTGCTCGGTCGAGATATACTCGTCGTTCAGGCGGTTGGCCTCTTCGTTGGCCATATCGACGACGCGCTTGACGCGCGGGGTGATGAAGATCTGGCCTGCGCCGCCGCCATAGATGTTGGCCTTCGGGCTGCTGCGGAGCTGCTGGTCGATCCGCTCCGTCAGGCCTTCGCTGTCGATGTTGAGCTTATCCAGGATTTGTGGGATGACACCCTGGGGCTGCTCGATCAGCGCCAGGAGGATGTGCTCAGTGTCAATCTGATTGTGTCCGTAGCGTTGGATGATCTCCGCGGCCCGCTGGGCGGCGTCTGTAGCCCTCTCCGTGAACCGGTCAAAACGCATCATAGGAGCCTTCCTTCAACGTCCCTTGTGCCGGGGTCCCTTGCGTGAGATTATAGCACCCGGCCTCCCACAATCATGGTCTGGGAACGTTAGAAATGCGTCGGAAACGGCAGGCGGCCACAGGCTGTGCCGCTATAGGCGTAACATAAGGCGGAAGCTCAAGGCCCGGTTCAACCGCTTCGGGAGAGGGGGATACCTCGGAGGGCCAAGGATCTTCTGATGGATTGAGACAAGCTTCTTGACAAGGAGACGCGCGATGGAGATGGTGATCACATTCCCCGGAGGGGTCAAGGTGGATGCCAGCTTTGGGCGCTACACAGTCCACACCGATCAGTCCCCGCGTGGCGGAGGCGAGGGCAGCGCCCCCGCGCCATTTTCCTTGTTTCTGGCGTCGCTCGGCACCTGCGCGGGCCTGTACGTTTTGCGCTTCTGTCAGCAACGGAACTTTCCCACCGAAGGAATCCGCCTGATCCAGCGGACGCATTCCGATCCCGACACCGGCATGGTGGAGAAGATCGAGATGGAGATCCAGGTGCCAGAGGAGTTCCCTGAGAAATACAGGCCGGCCCTCATCCGATCCGCTGAGCTGTGCGCGGTGAAGAAGCTTATGGAGCGCCCTCCCGAGTTCCAGATCTTCACCGTGGCGGCTGCGCCAGGGGGGTAAGACGCTCCCCGCCTCGGCGTCCCACGCGCTCGTCAGGATCCATCCCGATCGCGTCTCTGGGACACCCCATCTGCTGTACAATCGAATGTGGAGGTTGGGGATGAGCCGTCTCGTGGCGGCGCTGGTGGTGTTCGGTCTATGCAGTGGCTGCGCGGCCCGAATGCTGGAGCCGACGGCCACATCCCTAGCAGCCACGCTGGTCAATCAAGAGGAGGATCCATACCGAGAGGCGCGGCTCGAGATGGTCCGGGAGGGGATCATCAACTGGGGGGTCAACGATGCTGCGGTGATCGAGGCGATGGAGACGGTCCCCCGCCATCTGTTCGTCCCCGACGAGTATCTGGATGAGGCTTACCACAACCACCCGCTCCCGATCGGCTATGGGCAGACCATCTCGCAGCCGTATGTCGTGGCGTTGATGACGGAAAACCTCGGTGTCGAACCCGGTGACCGGGTTCTGGAGATTGGGACGGGCTCCGGCTACCAGGCTGCGGTCCTGGCCCAAATGGGGATCGAGGTCTACACGATCGAGATCATCGAGCAGTTGGCCGAGGCCGCTGAGTCTCGGCTGGCGTCCCTTGGGTATACCGGCGTGCACCTCCGGCATGCCGATGGCTACACGGGATGGCCCGAGGCGGCGCCATTTGACGCCATCATCGTCACCGCCGCGCCGGACCACGTGCCTCCGCCTCTGCTGGCGCAGCTCGTTATCGGCGGGGTGATGGTTATCCCGGTGGGTCCGGTTGGTGACTATCAGGAGCTCTGGCGCATCACGCGAACGGGGGAGGATTCGTACGAGTCCGTCAGCTTGGGCGGGGTGCGTTTCGTGCCCCTGGTGCGCGAGGAGGGCACGCCCTAGAGGGGGCCACGGCAGGAAGTGACGCCAAGAGGCGAGAACCTGCCAGGGGCAAGCCATGGTAAGATCGGACAAACGCGCGTCGATTGAGGCGGAAGGAGTCGAATCATGAAGGGCGATCCCAAGGTCATTGAAAGGCTGAACGAACTGCTCGCGGAGGAACTGACGGCTATCAGCCAGTACATGGTCCATTCGGAGGTGTGCGACAGCTGGGGATACGAGAAGTTGCACAAAGCCATCGAGAAGCAGGCGATCGACGAGATGCGCCACGCGGAGACCCACATCGCACGCATCGTCTTCCTGGAAGGCATCCCGATCGTCTCGAAGCTCAATCCCATGCATATCGGCAAGACGGTGCCGGAGATGATCGCCAACGACAAGGAACTGGAGCTGGCCGCCATTCGCTCCTACAACGCAGGCATTGACCTGGCGGTCAAGACCGGCGACCACGGAACAGCGGAGATGCTCCGCAAGATCCTCGAGCAGGAGGAAGCCCACGAGGACTGGAACGAGGCGCAGCTGGACCAGATCGGGCAGATGGGGTTGGAGAACTACCTCTCTCTGCAAACGGAGGCGGGCGGCTAGCCGGCCGCTTGTCCCGACAGCGGATCTCGAGCGGGGCTGCCCATGTGGGGCAGCCCCGCGGCTTTGCGGCTGGTTCCTCGGCGAGACAGCAGATGGCTGAGGCGCGAGGTGGAACCTATTCTCGAGGGGGCGCCGCAGCCCAAGCGCAAGCGTAGGCGAGCGCTCCCCCGGCCAGGACAGCTGTGAAGCCAAACTCCAATGACAGCAACGCCGCGAGCACGCCACTGACGCCGGAGACCGCGCCGTTGACGGCCCAGGCCCACGGGATGAGCCCCGGAGAGCGGGCCTCGACTTGGCGTAGACCTGAGGCGAAGGGGACCCCCATCAGGACGCCGAGTGGCGAGAGCATGAGGACGGTGAGCCCCAGGCGGGTGGGTAGTGTCCATGGCAGGGCGATCGGGATGACGGTGGGCAGGCCGACCGTGGTCACGATCACGCAGGCGATGAGCGCAAGCAGTGACGGGCGAAGGGGAACCCGGGACGAAAGCAGACTACCGACGCCCGATGACAGCAGCAGGGTGAACAAGACAGCGGCCAACGCGATCGAGGGGCGGTCGAGCAGCAGTGTGGTGCGCTGGATGAGGGGCAGTTCGACCAGCAAGTAGCCGGCGCCTAGGCAGGCGAAGTAGGCCAGGAACCGAGGGGCGCGGGCGCTCGGCCCTGGCATCGGCTGCCCGGCTCGGCCTCGGCGCAGCAGCGCGAAAGGTGCCAGGGCCAGCGGAACCCCCAGGATCACCATCAAACCCATGAGGGCCAGGAGGACAAGATAGCCGCTGCCCCCAAAAGGCTGCCAGGTCTGGCCCAACCTGGCCAGGAGCTCGGGCGTCTGGCGCCAACGGAAGAAGTGAAAGAAGAAGGGCTGGTCGTCCGTCGGTGGCCGAAGGTTGAAGTCGTAGAGGCTTATGGTGGCGCTGCGGTCAGCTAGTAGGGCGGAGAAGAGGGTGTGGTAGTCATCCGAGGGAAGGCGGTTGTGCCGATTGAGCTCTTCAGGCCGCAGGCCGGGAAGCACGATCGGGTCGTAGCCGTTCTCCTCCAGGAACGATCGGGTGACCGCCAGTTCGCCGTCCGTGAAGGGGCGGCGAGAGGCGATCAGCGTGGCGGTGCGCATTGTGCGGTAGGCGAGAACCTGGCTGGCGGGTTCGTGGACGCCCGAACGGTCGAGGGCTTCCAATAGTGTAGCGAAGGCGCGGGCGGATTCGGAGGGTGGCGTCTGCAGCCAGCGGGTGATGACCAGCAAGCCATCCTGGTCGAGTAGGGCATAGGCGTCGCCGAAGGCTTGGACGGTGAGGAGGTAGTCTTCGGTCAGGCTGAAGGCGCCCGAGGTCACCGGGTGATAGGGGTCACTTAACCCGAACTGGACTACGTCGTAGGGTCCCTGGGTGAGGCGGAGAGTGCCACGACTTGGACGCGGCAGGAGGCTAAGGCGCGGCTGACTTAGAAGGTCCTGAGCGAACGAGGCATAGGGCCCGGCGAGGACTTGCATGACCAGGGGCTCGTCCGTCGGCAAGGTGACGTGGGCCGCGCCCAGGGCCAGTGCCAGAGATGCATCGAGGCCCGCGCCGGGGTCGAGCAGGAGAACCCGTGCGGCCGGGCGGAGGCGATAGGCCAGGGCGGCAGGCATGTGGCCGGCCAGTTCCGCCGCGGCCGGGTCGTCGGGCGACATTGAGGTAATCGCCAGCGGTCCTTCTCCGTCGAGGAACACCGCGGCTTGCAAGGGGAGGGATCCGGCCGCGTTCAGGCTGAGCCCGGGGAAGACGTGCACGCTGCCCCCTTCGACGACGTCGAGACGTGTCGAGGCCGACCAGAGGCTGACCGTCGTGCGGGCCCCCGGGGCGAGCCGGGCGCTGGCGAGCGGCTTGTAGGGCGAGAGTTGAAGTGTCAGAAGTGGAGGCAGCCGCCACGAGAGCAGGAAGAGCAGGAGACTGAGCAGACCCGCGCCCAGGCGGGGAAGCGGACGGGCCGCGAAGCAGCAGGCCGCGAGCGAGCCGAGCGCCGCGGCGAGGAAGACGGTGGCCTCCGCCGACAGGTGGTTGAGGGCAAGGAGGGCGCCCAGACTGCCCAGGCCGGCGCCGACAAGGTTTGTGGCATAAGGCCGGTGGAGGGTTGGCCCCGCAGTCATCAGGCAGGCACCCGTTACCCAACCGGCAAGGAGGAAGGGAGCGGCGGCCATCAGGAAGTACAGGCACAGAACGCCCATTTGGCGCCTATCCCAGGCCAGGCTATACGAATCAAAAGGCAGAACGTTGATGACCAGGTAGGCGGCGGCGGTGAGGCAGGCGAAGGCCGCGGCCAGGGCAGCCAGGGGTGGATGCCTGGGCCGGGCGGCCAGGAGGACGCCGCTGGCGGCAGTGCCCATCACGGCCAGGCTGACGACGACAAAGGCGAAGTGGTAGAACTGCTGGATGGCAAACAGGCGGGTGAGCGCCACCTCGAAGAGCAGCGACGCGGCCGAAACCAGAGCCAGGCCGAGGGTTGAGGCACGGGATGCCAAGCCGACGCCTCCCACTGATGCGGCCGATTCTAATCTCGGCCGCGAGGATCGGATAGGCGGGCGCAGCCGGGGATGTCGGGCAACAGGATCTCGCCGCTGTCTGAGAGAACACCTGCCCCGGCAACTCTCTGGAGGGCTTCTGATCATACCCTCATGGAAGCAGAGTGCGGCGGCCCGGCCGCCGCACTCTGCAGCGCAATACCAGCGTCGAACCGACTCGCTCTACTCCTCGGCCAACCCCTGTTCCTCACTCCGCTCGTCATCCAAGATAAGGGCGCAGTCACAGGCCAGACCTTCGGCGCAGTCTTGGCAGCAGTAGCGCCGCCCTCCTCGAACAACCGGAGCGCCCACGATTTCAGCGCCGCAACCATCGCAGTAAACCACCTCATCCTGCCTGACCATTGTCACCTCCTCACATTCGCTGGTGCCCATCGTTCACACGCTTCGAAGACGGCAGCTGCCCCGGCGGCCTCACTCCCTGACTACCTGAAACCCATTGGACAGGAACCGCTGCAACCCTGCTGTGATCGCTGGCCACACCTCCTCAAAGCAGGGCTGATTCTACTCGCCCCGGAAGCTAGGTGCGGTCTTTGCCAGGAAGGCCCGGATGCCCTCTTGGTGGTCGGCGGTATGGCTGGCGATCTCCTGCACCTGGGCCTCCTGCTCTAGGACTTCCTCCAGGCGGTCGAGCATCGCCTCGTTGAAAGCTCGCTTGATGAGGCCCAGTGCCCGCGTCGGGCCGGCGGCGAGGGAGGCTGCCACCTGCATTGCCGCGGGCATCAAGTCTGCTTCGGGCACAACTCGGTTGACCAATCCGTAGGCCAGCGCCTGATCGGCAGCCAGAGGCGAGTTGGAGAAGGCGATCTCGGTGGCACGGGCCAGGCCGACCAATGCGGGGAGGAACAGGGATACGCCCGAGTCGCCCGCCAGGCCGAGGGCGGTGAAGCCAAAGATGAACTTGGCCCTCTCGGCGGCCAGGCGGAGATCGGTGGCCAGCGCGATGCCCAGACCAGCGCCAGCCGCTGCTCCGTTGATGGCGCCCACGATCGGCTTATCCATCCGCCGCATCAGGAGAACCACCCGGTTGAACGTTTGCCTCAAGTGGTCGCCGTAGGATGTCTGCGCTCCGGCCTGCTGCATGATGGTGATATCTTGGCCCGCGCTGAAGGTCTGGCCCGAGCCGGTGAGGAGTAGACAGCGGACATTGGGGTCGCGAGTTGCCTCTTGTATTGCATCGAGCAACTCGTCGATCATCTGGAAGTCAAAGGCATTGGCTTTGGGACGATTGAGGGTGATCGTTCGAACGCTGTCGGCCTGTTCGAGCAGGAGATTCCGATAGGTGCGCATGGATCCACCTCAGGGGGAGAAGCGATGGACGCGGGCACCGGGGGAGGGCTGGCCCTCCCGCCTACAAGCGAACCGGGCGCTGCTGCGCCCGGCTGTTCAGGCTATTGCCCCTGGGTGAGATCGGGGTCGTCGGACTCCTCGTCGGCGTCGTCGTCGACCTCGAACTCGACCTCGATTTCGCCCTCGTCCAGACGCACCCACAACAGCAACACTTGGCCATCCTGGATGTCGAGCCAGCGGGCAGCCAGGATTGGCGCCTGCTGGGTGAGGCCATCCGACGTGCGGTACTCGAGCATTGTGGATTGCCCCGCCCGCCACGCCCGGTGGCACCGCTCAACCAATGAAGCGCCGTTGAAGGTGCGCAGGCGGCAGAGCGCAGCCTGGG
>CAYQUY010000056.1:0-11071 GCA_964420755.1 uncultured Anaerolineaceae bacterium | reverse complement strand
TCCTCGGGCAAGGGGGTTCTTCATCGCGCTGCTAGACCTTCAGCACCAGATCCTTGGGGAACTCGGCGAGGATCTCTACCCGGCCATCAGGCCGGACCCAGACCGTGTCCTCCAAGCGAACTCCAAATCCTCGGTCGGGATAGTACAGCCCCGGCTCGATGGCGACGACGGCCCCGGAAGGGAGCACGTCAGTGTTGGTCTCCAGGCCAATGAAGCCGGGACCCTCATGGATCGCCAGCCCGACCCCATGGCCCAGGCTGTGGACGTAGCCCTCTTTCGTGTTAGGGTCTGTGAGCACCGTCGGATGCCCCTTTGCCTCGAACTCCTTGCAGACCAGGTTCTGGGCATCCCGACAGGGCATGCCCGGTTTCAAAGAGGCGATGGCGCTCTCGTAGGCCTGGCGAACGTCCTCGAAAACCTCCTCGACCTCCTCGGGCGCGTAGCCGAGGCACCAGGTGCGAGTGAAGTCGTAGAAGTAGCCTCCAGCCGGTTCGCAGGGGTAGAAATCCAAGATGATGGTCTTGCCGACTTCCACGGACGCCTCATCGGTGCCCGCACTGTGAGGCACACCGGCGTCCCTCCCGATGGCGAAGATCATACCCTCGGGGTTGTCGCCGCCACGTAGCGCCAGCCACAGACTGATGCGCCGCTTGACCTCGCCGATGGTCAGAGGATCACCCTCTCGGTTGACCAGCACGCCGTCCTGGACACGGTGAGAGGTGAGAAACTCCTGGACCTCCCCGGCAATGCCGACGACCTTCTGGCCCATCTGGCGGATGCGTTCCACTTCGTCAGCGTCTTTGGTGGCCCGTGCCCGGGTGAGCACGGATCGTTGGTCGCTCTCGCCAATGACTTCGATCTCGGGCAGGTTCTTTTGCACCTGTTGGAAGACGGCGTAGGCGGCGCCGATGTTGGCCTTGCCGTACAAAGCCACCCTGCCTCGCACTCCGTACTCCTGTAACATCCGCGTGTAGCGCGTGGCCAGCGCCCGGGTGTAGTCGCCCTCCGACTCTTGCAGCAGGCGAATGGGGTTGTAGTCAGAGACGTCGCGGGTTTGCAGGCCCGTCCGTGCCGCTTCGTCTCGCTCCATCGGCTGGCAGAAGAGGACGGGCGGCTCGCCGCGCTTCTTGATCAGCTCGGCGTAGCCCAGGTGGACGAGGCCCGTGAAGTAGACCATCGGGGGGTTGCCAGCGGCCGCACCGACGACAAACAGAGCCTGCAGGCCAGCTTCTTCCATGTAGCGGTCGATATCCGATTTCATCGGTTGTCTCCCGATCGGTCAGGCTATCCGTTCCGTGGGGGGTAATCGGAGCCTCCCTCATCCCTGGCGCGGCTTCCCGGCAGCGTTCTCTCCAGTCCCCTGAGCAGCATCTCCTCCTGCTCCGGCAGCACGGTGCGCGGGTCGAGCGCCAGCCGATCCCTTTCGATTCGGGCGATCACCGGCGGATCGGCCAGCCGGAGCTCACGGGCGAGCACATCGGGCTTGGCCCCCGGCAACGTGAGCAGCCAGGTGGGCAGCGTCTCCTCGGGCAGACTTCCGCCGCCGACCGTCGAACGGCCGGGGAGGATCTCCCCCTCCCCCAGGCGCTTGGCCCACGCCTGAGCACGGCTGTGCAGGTCTTCGGCGGAGGCCGAAATCATCTGCCAGACCGGGATCTCTCGCACGGCTTCGTCCCTCAAGTAGTGGGTTAGGGTGGCGGCAAGCGCCCCCAGGCACAGCTTGTCCGGGCGGACCGGACGGGCCAGCGGATGCCGGCGCAGGTGGTCGAGGATGGCCTTCTGGCCCACGAGGATCCCTGCCTGCGGCCCTCCCAGCAGTTTGTCGCCCGAAAAGCACACCACCGCGGCCCCCGCTTGGAGCGATTCTTGCACGGTTGGCTCATGGCCGAGCCCGAAAAGGGCTGTGTCGAGGAGGGCACCCGAGCCCAGGTCATCCATCACCGGCACGCCGTGGCGGTGCCCAAGCTCGACGAGCTGCGCCAGGGTTGGCTCAGCGGTGAAGCCGATGATCTTGAAGTTGGAGTGATGCGCACGCAGGATCAACGCCGATCGCTCGCCGAGGACGGCTTCGAAGTCCTCCAGGTGGGTCCGGTTGGTGGTTCCGACTTCCACCAGCTTGGCCCCCGACTGCTTCATCACGTCTGGGATGCGGAAGCCGCCCCCGATTTCGACGAGCTGGGAACGAGAGACAACCACCTGTTTGCCCCGGGCGAGGGCTGCCAGGGCCAGCAGAACCGCGGCGGCGTTGTTGTTTACGACGAAAGCGGCTTCGGCTCCCGTGAGGCGGCGCAGGAGTGCCTCGGCGTGAATCCCGCGCCGGCCGCGTGCGCCGGCATCCAAGTCGTATTCAAGCGTGCCGTAGCCAGCCGCGGCAAGCATGGCCTGCTGCGCGGCCCGGCTGAGAGGCGCTCGGCCCAGGTTGGTGTGCAGGATCACGCCGGTAGCATTGATCACCGGCCGCAGCGTCGGAGCCAGCCAGGATTTCAGAGCGGCCTGGGTCTGTGCCAGGATCGCCTCGGGCTCTGGACAGGCTTCGCCCTGTCGGATCGCCAGCCGGGCCGATTCGAGCGTCTCCTGAATCGCCTGGAGGACCAGGGGCCGGCCGAAGGTGGCAATCAGTTCGGAGGCACGGGGAGTCTGGAGGAGACGCTCGACGGATGGGAGATGGCGCAGGCTCACCGGCCGGGTCTCCAGGTGCTGCGCTCTCGCAGCCGCAGGAACCATTCGAAGGCGGTCAGGCCGGCGGCGATGACCAAGGCCAGGGTGATGTTCAAGCTGCGGTTGATCTGCAGCCAGGCGCACAGGCCGAAGTACACACCCACCCAGAGGCCTTGCCGCAGAAGGACGGCCGCCGGCGCCGGGTCGCCCGAGAAGCGACGGTGCAGGAGCCAGACGAAGGGGAGCGATGTCCCCGTGGCGGCCAGTGTGAGCAGAAAGAAGAACAACCAGCGAGGCCCCACCGTGGGCAGCGTCACGGTGAGGAGCAGAATCAGGCCTGGCCAGCCAATGGCGGCCAGAACCAAAGCAGAGATGATCAGGCTACGGTAGCTCGGCGATGGCAGATCGGACATTCGTGGGCGCCCTCTTGGGTGCGGTCGGAATTATAGCCCAACGCCCTCCGGCATGGAAACTCGACCTCGGATGGCTGAGTGGGACCGTGCGGTATAATGCGCCCGGGGATCCCATGTCGTTGATATCCGCAATGGATCTGGCGAAGTCCTACGGCGCGCAGGACGTCTTTGAGGCCGTCTCGGTCTCCGTTCCTCATCAGGCACGGATTGCTTTGGTGGGTGCCAACGGCGTGGGCAAGACGACGCTGCTGCGGCTACTTGCCGGCTACGAAAGCCCGGACCGAGGGCGGGTGCAGCGTGCCCGTGGCCTGCGAATCGGGTATCTCCCGCAGGAGACGACGCCGCCGGCGGCCGCTGACGTGGGACCCAATGAAACCTTGTGGCAAATGTGCCTGGCCTCCTTTGCAGAATTGCAGGGCCAGGAGGCCGAGCTGGCTCGCCTGGAAGAGGAGATGGCCGAGCCGGGTCGAGCCGAAGAGGCCATGGCCCGGTACGGGCCTCTCCAGGAGGCCTTCGAGCGCGCGGGAGGCTATGCCTACCCGGCCCGCATCCGCCAGGTGCTCAACGGCCTGAGCTTCTCCGCCCAGGACTACGATCGGCCCACCGGCCAACTCTCGGGCGGGGAGCGAACCCGCGCTCACCTCGCCCGGCTGCTGCTGGAAGACCCGGATGTTCTGATCCTTGACGAGCCGACCAATCACCTGGACATGGAGGCCATCGAGTGGCTCGAGGGCTGGCTGCGGGAGTGGCCTGGGTCGGCCGTGATCGTCTCACATGATCGCTACTTCCTCGATCGCACCGTTGACACAGTCTGGGACATGACTGCCCTGGGGGTCGAGGTCTATCGGGGCACCTACTCCGACTACGCGCGGCAGCGGGCCGAAAGACGCCGCTTCCAGGAGGCGGCCTACCAGGCTCAGCAAGAGCGCTGGGCCAAGGAGCAGGACTACATCCGCCGAAACATCGCAGGCCAGAAGTCCCGCCAAGCGCAGGGCAGGCGGAAGAGGCTGGAACGGGCCATGCGGGACGAGCCGCTGGCGCGTCCCATGAAGGAGCGGGAGGTCCGCATCGAGTTCGATCCTGCGGGTCGTTCCGGTGACCAGGTCCTGGCTACTCACGACCTGGTGATTGGCTATCGGGATTCAGCCCAGCCGCTCTTCAGCGTGCCTGACCTGGTGCTCAACCCTGGTGAGTGCGCGGCGCTGATTGGCCCCAACGGCGCCGGCAAGACAACGTTCCTGAAGACGCTCTTGGGTGAGGTGGATCCGCTGGCTGGCGAAGTCAAGCTGGGCGCCAGTCTGCGCGTCGGCTACTTCGCCCAGGCCCACGAGAAGCTGCGGCCTGACCTGACCGTGCTGGAGGAGATCCTGGCTTCGTCGCCCGAGATGCAGCCTTCCGAGGCGCGCAATCTGCTGGGGCGTTTCCTCTTCAGTGGTGACGCGGTCGATAAGCCAGTGGCAATCCTGTCGGGTGGCGAGCGGGGTCGCCTGGCGCTGGCCAAGCTGGCGCTGGAGGGGGCCAACCTACTCCTCCTTGACGAGCCGACCACTCACCTCGACATCCCTTCCCAGGAGATTCTGCAGGAGGCCATGTCGGGATTCCCGGAGACGATCCTGCTGGTCTCCCATGACCGGTACCTGATCGAGGCGCTGGCCTCCCAGGTCTGGGCGATCTCTCCGGAGGCGCGGGAGATGGCCGTCTACCCGGGCGGTTATGGGGAGTACGCCGAGGCGCGAAGGGAACAGGCCGAGTCCCGCAAGATGTCAAAGCAAGCGCAGCGGCGCCAGCGCCTTGTCCCGGCGCGCTCGAGGCGGCGCGGGGCTGAGATCGAGACGGTGGAGCTGCGGATTGCCGAGCTGGAGGAGGAGCTGGCTGCGGTCGGCCGCCTTCTGGAACTGGCAGGGGGCGACGTCGAGAGGGTCCGCCAACTGGGCAGCCGCTATGCCCAGCTCGAAACCGAGGTTCAGAAGGGCCTTGCCCTCTGGGGGCGCCTGCAGGATGAGGACGAGTCGAGCGTGATATAATCCGCCGCCTTGCGGTGGGTGGCAGGGAAACGAGAGCAAGGATGAACGCAGGATCGAATCGTTACCGAAGGAGAGCGAGCCGGCAGCCATTCCCCGACTGGGTCGTCCGCGGCCTGACGCTGGCCCTCATCGCGACGGCCGCGCTGTTGGGAGCGCTGGTCTTCGTGTCGGTCCGGGGAGTTTTTGCTGCCTGGGACGGGAGCGGCCTGCCGCCGCTATTCCAGGCCCAGGCGGGTGAGGGGACACCCGCTCCGGCCGGCGCGACCCCCACAGTCGTCACGCTCCAGGACACGCCCACCCCCTGGAACGGCACCGACCGGGTGACGGTTCTGGTTATGGGCTTGGACTACAGGGACTGGGAGACCGGGCAGGGTGCGCCGCGGACCGATTCCATGCTGCTGGTTTCGGTGGACCCGGTAAGCCGCACCGCGGGTATGCTATCGATCCCCCGTGACCTGTGGGTCGACATTCCGGGCTTTGAGCACGGCCGCATCAACACCGCCTACTCCCTCGGCGAGCTCTACGACTACCCGGCCGACGGGACCCACCCGGCCGGCGGGCCGGGTCTGGCCATGCGGACAGTGGAGAACCTGCTCGGTATCCCGATCCCGTACTACGCGGTGATCGAGTTCTCGGCGTTCGAGCGGATGATCGACGAGATCGGCGGCGTTGACGTCCTCGTCACGGAGCGGATCAAGATCTCGCCCATCGGCCGCGAGAGCCTCTGGCTGGATGCCAAAGCGTATCACCTGGACGGGGCCATGGCGCTGGCCTACGCTCGCGCTCGCCACACCGAGCAGGGCGACTTCGACCGGGCCCGGCGCCAGCAACAGGTGATCATGGCCATCCGCGACCGGGTCCTGGGCTTCGACATCGTCCCCACCCTGATCACCCGGGCGCCAGCCCTCTACCAAGAACTGTCCGCCGGCATCCACACCAACCTCACGCTAGACCAGATGATGTCTCTGGGCCTGTTGGCCGTCCAGATCCCTCCGGAGGAGATCCGGCGAGGCGTGATCGCCCCGCCGGACATGGTCACGCTGGAGACTCTGCTCGACGGGGCGGAGGTTCTCCGCCCCGTGCCCGACCAGATACGCCTGCTGCGGGATGAGGTATTCACCGTGGGCGGCGCCGTCGGCCCCTCCGTCGCCACCGACGACGAGGCGGCCGCCGCGGCTCAGGAGGCGGCCCGGATCGGCGTCTATAACGGCGCGGGCATCGAGGGCATCGCCAGCCGCACCGCCGAGTACCTGCGCGGCCTGGGCCTCAACGTGACCGAGGTGGCAAACGCCGCCTCGATGGACTACACGGCAACCGTACTCATCGACTACACGGGCAACCCCTACACGACCCGCTACCTGATGACCGTCCTGAACCTTACGCCAGGACAGATCTTCAGCCAGATGATTCCCGACAGCGCCGTCGATCTGGCGGTCATCGTGGCCGGGGACCTGGTCCTCCCTTAGCAAGCGTCAGATAACGCCAGTGGAAGCAGCAGCGGGCGGGGTGAAGCCCCCGCCCGCTGGCCACTTGTCCTCCTGAGGGCCGGCAGCGTCGGCGCGTTCTTGGGCCCCGACGTAGGTTTGCGGCCATGCAGGCACAATGCGACGGGGAACGTCCCAGAGCCGAGGGGAGGTGCTGTGCGCGGGCGACGGCGACACAGGACTACTGAGGCAGGCCCATATTTGTCCAGACAGAGGAAGCAGCCGTCGTCAGTGGATCAGGAGAACCGCCGTCGCTCCCGCCAGGAGCCCGAGTCCCGCCCCGACCACGACATCGGAGAGGTAGTGCAGCCCCATGGCCACCCGTGAGAGGGCGACCAGAGGCGCCCAGATGAAAACGACGACGGCGAACCAGGAGGGAGCCCAGGCAGCGGCCAGGATCGCCAAGAGCACCGCTCGGGCGGCGTGGCCGGAGGGAAAAGAGTGCGGATCGGTCACCCGGTACACGGCGCCCCATTCCCCCTCGGGGCGCCGCCGGCGGACCAACAACTTGACGATCAGGACGATCGCTGCCAGGGCGGCGATGGCGGCCAGCGACCGAATTGCCCAGACGCTCCAGGCCTGGCTGCCTCGCCACCACGTCAGGGCCAGGCCTGCGGCCCAGAACCAGGAATCGCCGGAGTGGGCGAGCACTCCCGCCATCGTCCGCATTGGGCCGGGCGACTCCGCGACGCGGAGCCGCTGCGACCAGTGCGCGTCGGCCTCGAGCACGGCGCGGAGGTTCATGAGGAACGGGATTGCCGGGAGGCGAGGTCTTGGCGCATCAACTCCAGTTGGAAGGGCTTGTCCACGTCCATTCCGATCTCGGCGAAGGGGCTCAGCACCACCCGGCCGTGCAGCTTGAGCCGTTTGCTGATCTTGCTCTCTGCCGAGTGGAGAGACAGCTCCCGGATTAGAACCAGGAAGAGGATGTCCAGGCCGATGAGCGCTGCTTGCTTCATGGCGTTCTTCCGGGCTTCCACCAGCCGCTCCCATAGACCCTCGTTCCCAGCCAATGTGGTGCGCATGACATTCATGTCCCCACCACAAACCTCTACGTCCTTGAGTCGGACGTAGGTGCGCTTGGAGCCTGGGTAACGGGATTCCATGGTCGCCCGCTCGATGACCAAGTAGTACAGGTCGTCGTCGGTCTGCATGGTCGTGTCGACGGTCCAGTCCACCATCTCCGAGGTGATGCCAGGGATGTCGCTCGAGACGACCAGAACGTGGCGTGCCCCGGGGTCGGCCTTGAGGGTGAAGCCCAAACCCGCTTTGATATTGCTGAGCATGGTTCCCTGGTTGGGCACGAACTCCATGGGCTTGGCGCACGTGAGGCCAGTGTCTGGCGACGCGCCAACGAGGATTACCCGCTCGACGCGGGAGGCTGCGCCCAGGGCGTCCAACACCCATTGAGCCATGGCCTTTCCGGCCACGTCGATGAGGGCCTTGGGGCGGCCCTCGGCAATCTCGTAGAGCGGTTCACCTGGAACAGGCGTCCCGCCCGCTGTCACAACGGCGTCCATACATTCCTCCGCATCGCCGCACGAGATCAAGCCTCGCTGGACCCGGAGCGCTGAGCAGTCGGAGAACAGGACGGCGGTTCGGACGCGTCACCCGGGTAGGATATCCCGTGAGTGTCCCGCCAATCCGCGTCGGGAGCCCAACCGCACGCCGAAAGGTCAAGGCGATGAGCTTTGTCGAAGTTAACACCCTCCTCCTCCAGCAGGATGCGCTGGATGTGGGGTCCGTGGCCGATCCGGGGGCTAATCCCCCCCTTGGCGTTGACCACACGGTGCCAGGGCACGTCTGCGGGGCAGTCGGCCAGGGCATATCCGACCCAGCGTGCCCGGATCCGGGCATAGGCCGGCCAGTCCAGGCCCGGCGGGGGCGGGATCAGCGCGGCGATCGCGCCGTAAGTCATGACCCGGCCCCGGGGGATGGCTCTTACGATGGAATAGACCTGGCTCCGGAAGGCCGATGTTGGGGATCGCATTGCTGCCTAGGGAGATCACGGCGAGCTAGCCGGCTGAAGACGGATGGCCGCATCCTCCCTCAACTCCTTAGACGGTGAAGATGACACGAAGTAGCTGGCACGACGATGGGAAACCTATCGAACCGCCCAGCTCTCTCAACCGGAGCGGGCAAGCCGATGGGGAACGGCCTTGGACGGAGAAGAAAGCGGCAAGAACGGCAGTCGGGACAGAGCCCCAACCAGCGTCAGCGCGAATCCCTTTCCCGGCACGGTCGCTTTCGTCGTGCCCCTAGTTGAGTTCCTGCAGCTGAGGTTCCAGGCCGAGTTGGCGCAGGACGTCATCCATCTCCTCGTGGGTGAGGGCGCGTCCCTTGCCGCAGGCGGCGACGATGCCGGCCTCCATCACGTTGGTGCCAAAGGTGCGGCCCTCCAGCCGAGGCGTGGTCGTGACCAGGTACTTGACGCCCGCCTTGCGGAAAATCTCGACGTCCTCGGGCGTCGTCGTGTTGGTGGCGACAACCTTGCCGGCGAGCGACTCGGGCATGTGACGCTTGACGTAGTGGGCGTCGCCCGCAATCACCTTGGCCCACTCGTAGTACTTGGTCCACTTTGGCACGCGGACCTCCTGCTTCTCGCCGATAGGGTAAACCCACTGGAAGGGGAGCCGGCCGGCAATGGGCATGAGGATGGAAGCCAGCACCTTCACCGCGCGTTTCGTGCGGATGGGGAACGGCAGGCCCAGGGCGAACATCAGGTCCCCGAAGACACACTCGTAGCCATTCTCGTAGAACGACATCCCCATGTGCCACCGGTCGGCACAGGACGTGATCAAAGCCCGCCGGGGCTGCACGAAGTCGCCAAGCCTGCTGTTGATGAGCCCTCCCAGCTTGGCCTCCAGGGGCCTCCTCAGTCCTGCGCCGTCCACGAGAGGCGTCTTCTTGACCCGTCGGAACAGGGGCCGAACCGAGTACAGGGGGTAGTACTTGTCGTCGACCTGCAGGCCAAGGTCGGTTCCGCCAACCCCGAAGGCGTCGACCTGGCCGTCCAGCTCACCGTAGAGTTGGGCTGCCTTCTCCATGTCGCCGTCAGTGCCGATTCGCTCGAGGCAGACACGCTCACCGAGGAGGTCGATTTCGACGATCTTGTCGCGCTTCGAGGATCCGATGCTGATGCTGACTGCTCGTTTCATACGTCCTCCTACACCTAGGCCGAGACAGCTTACTTTACACCTTCCCGGCCCGGACGGTCAATGTTCTGTACCCATCCCGGACCTCGGGTCCCCGCGGGCCATCGCCGCCACGAGTCCAGAACACTGGGTGCTTCGTGCCTCACCCTCCATCCCCCGGGAATCCCATCCCCTTGCAGGAGACAAGGGAAGCAGGAACGAGCTGCGAGCAAGGGGAGGCCCTCCGCTCACCTGCACTTGCATGCAGGTGCAAGTGTCGCTGCAGGCTGCTGCGTGAGCGTTGGGGGTGAGGGCTCAACAGGATCGACCGTCTTTCCGCACCCTGCTATTCCTTCGGGGGGAGGAAGTCGTAGCCGACGGCCCGGTCGCTGAGCTTGGCGATGGGGGGCAGCATGCGTTTGTACTGGTTGCGGCGGATGCGGTCGATCACCGCCTGGACAAAGGCGGAGTCGAATCCCGCCTCGACGCAGGCCTCCGGCGAGTAGTGCCCATCGACGAGCAGGAGGAGCAGCCGGTCGACCTCGGCGTAGGTGAACCCAAGCTCCCCTTCGTCCGTCTGTCCCCGCCAAAGATCGGCCGATGGTGGCTTGGCCAGGATCACCTCCGGGACGCCGAGGGCGCGCGCCAGCTGGCGCACCTGGGTCTTGTACAGATCCCCCAGCGGCGCCAGGGCGCAGGCCGAGTCCCCGTACAGGGTGGTGTACCCGAGCAGGATCTCGGTCTTGTTTCCGGTGCCGATGACGAGTCCGCCGGTGGCAGCCGATTGATCGAAGAGGACGATCATCCGAGCGCGCGCCATCGCGTTGCCGCGCCGGATGGCATCCGCCTCGGGGAAGCGCGTGAAGAGGGGATCCACGATGTCGGTGATCGGGACGGTGATCTCCTGGACGCCGGTGCCCTGCAGGACGAGCCCGGCGTGGTCATAAGACTCAGGCGAGGATGTCTTGTAGGGCATGCGCACGGCGAGCACGTTCTCCGGGCCCAGTGCCTGGGCTGCCAGGATGCAAGTCAACGCCGAGTCAACGCCTCCGGAGAGTCCCACGACGCCTCTCTGGAATCCGGCGCGGTGGATCTCGCTGTGCAAGAAGTCCACCAGTATCTGGCGGACGAGGTCGGGGTTGATTTCAAGGGTCAAATTCGGTTTGGCCATGTTCGTCTACCTCCAGGGGCGCGGCGGAGCTCGGTGAAGAGCACGAGTTCGCCCCCTTCGCCTGTGTCTTGTGCGCCAACCCCATGTGCCTATTGGGGTTCGGCTGGGTGCTACCCGGACGCGTGTGGATCCGAGGCAGTGCCGGTGTCAGAGGCGACATAGGGTTTTCTGAGCTTTCGATTGCCCC
>CAYQUY010000055.1:2382-11181 GCA_964420755.1 uncultured Anaerolineaceae bacterium | reverse complement strand
GAAGATCCATCAGCAGTCGCTCAAGATCCTGGAGACGACGGGAATCTTCGTGGACCACGAGGAAGGGCTCAAGACGCTCGAGAAGGGCGGCGCCAAGGTGGATCATCAGACCAAACGGGTGCGCATCCCCACCAAGCTGGTCAGGCAATGTCTGAAAACGGTGCCCGACCATTTCACCCTGGCCGCCCGCGATCCCAAGAGGGATTGCCCTCTGGTGCGCGGAGGCCGGCCCTATTCCCGCAACGGGGGCGGCGCGGACTATACACTCGACCTGGACACGGGTGAATTCAGGCCCCTGATGCTCTCCGATCTGCGGGGCTATTACCGGTTGATGGATGCTCTGGACGGCATCGACTTCATCGCCCCTGTCTTCGCCCATGACATGCCCGTCCTTGGCCGCGACATTCAGATGCTCCGCGAGGCATTCTCCGGCACCAGCAAGAACATCCACCTCCGGGCCTTCAGCGGGAAGACCCTGAAGATCATGTTCGAGATGGCGGCCATCGTGGCCGGGGGCAAGGAGGCGCTCAAGAAGCGCCCGCTGGTCAGCCTTCTGGAAGCCCCCATCAGCCCGCTCAAGTTCCTGGACGTCACGGTAGATGCGCTGTTCCTGTGCGGGGAGTACGGGATCCCGCTTGATGTGTGCGTCATGCCGATCGCGGGAGGCACTGGCCCGGTGACCATGGCGGGCAATGTGCAGCTCCTCAATACCGAGTGGTTGGGCGGCGCCGTGATCTCTCAGCTGGCGCATCCCGGTGCGCCGCTGCAGTACGCGCCCCGGCCCATGGCCATGGACATGCGCACTGGTTTCAGCCTGGCGGGCGCCATCGAACTGGGCATGATGGCCGTCGCCGGCGCGCAGATGGCGCACTTCTACAATGTGCCCGTCAGCCTGCACGGTCCGTGGACGGACTCGATGGTGCACGACGGGCAGTCCACCTTCGAGCGCACCTACATGACCCTCATGGCGGCGTACGCTGGAGCCAACGTGTTGGTCGGCGCGGGGATGATGCAGCAGAGTTTGGTCACGAGCTACGAGCAACTGGTCATCGACAGCGAGATCAACATGACGGTGGTCCGGGCCTTGCAGGGCTTCGAGGCGGACGAGGGCCGTCTGGCCATGGACGCCATCGCCCGGGTGGGTCCGGGGGGCAACTTCGTGCAGGACGAGCACACCCTCAAGTACCTCCGGGGAGAGCGCTACATGCCCAGCCGTCTGATCTACAGGAATTCCAGAGACGCATGGACGTCGGCCGGTTGCCCGGACTTCGAGAAGCGAGCGAACGAGATCGCCCGGACTATTCTGAAGGAGCATGAACCCGCTCCGCTCCCCGAAGACATCAGCCGGGAGCTCGACAAGCTTGTCCGCGACTCCATGACACAACTCAAGAAGTAGCCATACACAGAGAGGTTTGAGGACCATGTCCAACACATTCGAGCAGATGCAGAAAGACCTCTATGCGGGCAAGGCAGACGAGGTCAAGGCGGGGGTTCAGAAGGCGCTGGCGGAGAAGTCCTCGCCCCAGGAAATCCTGGAGAAGGGACTGATCGCGGGCATGGACCAGGTGGGGCGCGATTTCAAGGCCGGGGATCTCTTCATCCCCGAGGTGCTCGCCTGCGCCAGGGCGATGCACACCGGCCTGGAAGTCCTTCGTCCACTCCTGGCCGAGACGGGCCAGGGGGGTGGTCGGTCGACTCTGGGCAAGCTGGTGATCGGCACGGTGCAGGGGGACATGCACGACATCGGCAAGAACCTGGTCAGCATGATGCTGGAAGGGGCGGGCTTCGAGGTCGCCGACCTCGGCATCGATGTGCCCCCCGCCAAGTTCGTGGAGGCGGTGCGCAGCCAGGGCCCGAAGATCGTTGGCATGGCGGCCATGCTCACGACCACGATGCCCGTGATGAAGACCATCATTGAGGCGTTGACCCAGGCGGGGTTGCGCGACAAGGTCAAGGTCATCGTGGGAGGGGCACCGGTGACCTCGGCTTACGCCAAGCAGATCGGGGCAGACGCCTATGCCCCGGATGCTGCCACGGCTGTGGATGTCAGCCGCGGTTTGGCGGCCTGAAGCCGGGGACGACGACGGGGTGAGGCCGTCAGGACAGGTCTGGAAGGGCAGTCTTGTCGAGGCCAACGCGGGCAGAGGCTGCATTCGCGGTCCGCAGTGCTCTGGGCTACCGGTGTCCTCAGCGATGGTGAGCGTGACCTGATTGTCGAGGGATTTGGGAAAAGGGCCCGACCTGGGTCGTCCAGAATGCTCTTCAGGATCCCGGCAGCGCCTGGCTGCCGGAGTAGCCCGGCCATATCCGAGGCGGATGCCGAAGCCTCATGAGTCCCACGAGCCTGTTCCTCTTGCTGGGATCGGCGTGTCTGCACGTGATTGTCCACGTGGCGCTCAAGCGCGCTCGGGACCGGGCGGCCTTCGTCTGGTGGGTGCTGCTATGGTGTGCGGTCATCTACTGGCCCATTGTGGCGCTGGTGCCGGGAGATATCCCGCCGCTCGGCTGCTTGTTGATCCTGATCAGCTCGATCTTCGAGGCGCTCTACTTCATCGCCATCGCCAGGGCTTACCGCAGCGGTGATCTCTCACTGGTCTATCCGCTGGCGAGAGGCACGGCGCCCGCACTCCTGCTGCTGTGGTCCACCACCATCCTGCGGGAGCCAATCGCCATCGGCGGGGTGGCTGGCGTAGGGTTGATCGCCGTCGGCCTGTACGTGATCAACCTCCATCGGCTGGCCGACTGGAGGGATCCGCTGCGGGCGCTGCGCCAGACCGCGCCACGTTGGGCGCTTCTGGCCGGCGCAGGCACCTCGCTCTACACCGCCGTTGACAAGGTGGGGGTCGGCCTGGTCACACCTCTTCTGTACACGTATTTGGCGCTGTTGATCACGATGTTGTGGCTGACGCCGGTGACATTCCACGAGGTGGGATGGCAAGGGCTCAAGCATGAGCTGCGCTCCTCTCCCCTGGCGACCGCCGTGGCCGGGTTCATGACGCTGGCAGCCTATGCTATTGTGCTCTTGACGATGCGGATGGGCACACCGGCTGCCTACGCCGGCGCGGTGCGGGAGTGCAGCGTCGTCCTCGCCGCCGCGTATGGTGTGTTCGTGCTCAAGGAAGGGGGCGGGGCCATGCGAATCGCCGGCTCTGTGTTGGTTGCCGGCGGGGTAGCGATGATCGGTCTGTTTGGGTGACTTGGGAGTATCATGGAGAAGCGTGGCCGGCTGCGCTTCTCCGGACGAGCTGGCTTCCTGTCGCCCTGGTAGACGCCTTTTGTCCAAGCGGGAGGTCGACGGCGATGAGCACATGGCAGAGGTGGGTTGAGGCAGGAAAGGTCATCCTGGCCGATGGGGCGACGGGGACGATGCTCATGGCGAAGGGACTGCCGCCCGGCGATGCCCCGATCATCTGGAATGCTGAACGCCCCGACCAGATTCGGGACCTGCACCGGAGGTACCTGGAAGCGGGGGCGCGGCTGATCCTGAGCAACACCTTCAGCGGGAATCGCTTCCGTCTGGCCACCCATCGTCTGCAAGGGCGTGAGGTGGAGCTAAACCAGGCGGGCATCCGGCTAGCCCGGGAGGCGGTGAGCCAGGCGGGCGGGGAGGCTCTCGTGGCCGGCGATATCGGCCCAACCGGGGGGCTGCTCGCACCGCTCGGGGAGATCAGCTACGCCGATGCGGTGGCGGCCTTCGCCGACCAGGCAAGCGCACTGGCCGCAGCGGGTGCCGACCTGCTGTGGATTGAAACGTTGTCGGACCTGGAGGAGATGCGGGCGGCCATCGAGGGGGCACGGCGGGCTGCCCCCGAGCTGTCGATCGTCGCCACAATGACGTTCGACACCCGCGGCCGGACGATGATGGGCGTAACGCCCGAGCAGGCGGTGACCGCGCTGAGGGGGTGGGGCGCGGCCGCCGTGGGAGCAAACTGTGGCACCGGGCCAGCCGAGGTCCTGGAGGTGATCCGCAAGATGAAAGCTGCCGCCCCTGAGGCGGTGCTGGTGGCGAAGCCGAACGCGGGCGTGCCGGAGTTGGTCGATGGCCGGTCTGTCTATCGGGCCGACTCGCAAGCGATGGCCAGCTACGCGCTCGCGGCGGCTCGGGTCGGTGCCCGTATCATCGGTGCCTGTTGCGGCAGCACCCCCGATCACTTGAAGGCGATGGCCCAGGCGCTGCAAGCAGAAGCGTTGCTCTGATCCGCAAGCCCACGACGAATTGCGGGGAGCATGCGACCCAGGCTTTGGATATAATCGGAGAAGTCGCTTCCCCTGACCCTACACCACGGGATCACCTGCCATGCCAGATACAAAGATCGGGATGGGACCGCAGGATCGAGCGGAAAGGGAGCGGTTTGAGCGTGAGGTCAAGCGCATCATGGAGGCCGGCAGCACAGCCGGCATCACGCTGCGCCTGCTCGGCTCGCTCGCCTTTCAGATGCACTGTTCCCGGTTTGGCTACCTGCAGGAGACGATGGGGCGAGCCTACACCGACATCGATTTGGCCGGCTACCGCCGGGAGGCCAGTGAGGTGCGTGGCCTGATGGCCGGCCTGGGCTACCAGGAGGAACGGGAGGTCTTCGTCGTCACCGAAGGTGGTCGGGCCATCTTCGAGAACCCCCAGCTAAGACTCCACGTGGACGTGTTCTACGACAAGCTCGACTTCTGCCACGTGATCCCCTGGAACGCGCGCCTGGAGACGGACTTCCCCACCTTGCCTCTGGCGGAGCTCTTGATGGAGAAGATGCAGATCGTGAAGATCTGCGAGAAGGATGTGATTGACACTATCATGCTTCTCCTGGAGCACCCGCTTGGCGATAGCGATGCCGAGACCATCAACATGGCGCGCGTGGCCGGTCTGTGCGCCTCAGACTGGGGTTTGTGGCGGACGGTCACGATGAACCTGGACAAGGTCCGGCAGCTGGTGCATGGGTACCCCCAACTCTCGGACTCAGAGAAAGCGCACATCGTCTCGCAGGTAGATGCCGCCTTGAGCCGGATTGAGGCTGAGCCGAAGCCCATGCCTTGGCGCCTGCGGGCGCGCGTCGGCGACCGGGTGAAGTGGTACAAGGACGTGGAGGAGGTCGAGTAGGGCCGCCCGGCTGCCGGCGCTGTCCTGGCAGCTCTGCCCTCTCTGGGGGCTGGCTAAGGGGATTGTCGATGGAGGGCTCACCATGACCAAGCTGGTCCGTGATCTCATGCACCCCGGGGTCATCATCTGCCATGCCGATACGAGCCTCGGCGAGGCGGCGGCGATGCTCACCCTTCATCACATCCACTCGCTGATCGTCGCCGACCGCGATGGCCGACCCGTGGGCATCCTGACCGACTTTGACCTGCTGGCCGCGGAGTGGCTCTCGGTCGATGCCGAGAGCCTTGCGGCGATGCGGAAGATGACCGCCGGGGAGCTGATGACGGTCCCGGTGGATACGATTGACGCGGGGGCACCTGCCAAGGACGCCGCCCAGCGCATGCGGACAGAGCAGATCCACCGGCTCTTGGTGATGGAGAACGAGCGGCCGGTAGGGGTCATCTCGATCTCCGACCTCGTCGCCAGCCTGATGTCGGCCCGGACGGTCCAGCGTGAAACGGTGGCCGACGTGATGTCACGGGCGATGCTCGTCTGCCGGGACACGACGGCCATCCCCTGCGTGGCGCGAGGCATGACCGACGCCGGCTACCGGTCGGTGCTGGTCGTTGACCCCAACGGTCGCCCGCTGGGGGTGATCAGTGGGCTGGATCTCCTGCCCTACTGTGGCGAGGAGGGCTGCGGCGATGTCACCGCCTCGCAGGTGATGCATCCCGCCCTTACCATTGCCCCAACGGCCCGCCTGCGCGAGGCCGCCGACGAGTTGATCGCCAATCACCACCACCGCCTGGTTGTTGTCGACCCGGCTCAACCAGACTCGATGCCGCTGGGCATCATCTCCACCTTTGACATTGTGGCCAGCATGGCCCGGCCCGGCTCGGTCTGGCGGAGGTAGCCTCACCCGGACCTCGCCTCGGGGTCGCACGGTCTCGGCAGAGGCGGGGAGAACGAGGCGGCGAGCGGTCCCCGCGAGCGCGTAGAGAGATGGTCAACACCACGAAGCCCGGCCGGCGGCCGTTCATCGACCCGCGAGCTGGCTTGCGGCGCCGGTCCGAAGTTCGTCTCTGATCGGCAACCGATTCATGAGGAGGCTCTTGGAATGGTGTTGAAGTTACCCACGCACGCGCAGGTCCTGATTATTGGTGGTGGTGTCGGCGGGTGCAGCATCGCCTACCACCTGACCCTGATGGGCTGGAAGGATGTGGTCATCATCGAGAGAGGGGAGCTCACCTGCGGCTCCACCTGGCACTCGGCCGGCTTGGTCGGCCAGCTGCGGTCGGACTTTAACCTGACCCGCATGATGAAGTACAGCACGGATCTCTACCGGCGCCTCAAGGAGGAGACTGGCCAGGACACCGGCTGGCGCGAGGTCGGCGGCCTGCGTCTGGCTTCCTCGCCGGAGCGGATGGAGGAGCTCAAGCGCCAGGTTGGCTTCGCCCGGTCCTTCGGCATGCCGCTGGAGATGATCAGCACCCGTGAGGCCCACGACCTGTTTCCGCTGATGAACCCCGATGGGGTTCTGGGTGCCGTCTACACGCCGACCGACGGGAGCATCGATCCCACCGGGTTGACCAACGCCCTGGCGGCGGGGGCCAAGTCGCGCGGGACAAGGATCTTCACCGATACCGTTGTGACTGGCATCGGCCTTAAGGACGGCCGGGTGGACGAGGTGGTGACCAACAGGGGCACCATCAAGACCGAGGTGGTGGTCGACGCGGCCGGGCAGTGGGGCGCGCAGATCGGCAGGATGGTCGGCATCATTCTGCCGGTGATCCCTTTCGCCCATCTGTACCTGATCACCAAGCCGGTCGAGGGCCTGGCCCATGACGTGCCAACCATGCGCGACCCCGACCTGCTGGTCTACTGGCGGGAGGAGGTCGGAGGCCTCATCACCGGCGGCTACGAGCGCAACCCCAAGCCGTTTGGCCTGGATGGCATCCCCGATGACTTCAGGTACAAGCTGCTGCCGCCGGATTGGGAGCGCTTCACCCCGCTGATGGAGAACTCGATTAAGCGCGTCCCGTCGGTGGAGAAGGCCGAGATCGTCCAGCTGCTGAACGGGCCGGAGGGCTTCACCCCCGACGGCGAGTTCCTGCTCGGGCCGACCGAGGTCAAGGGGTTCTGGGTGGCCTGTGCTTTCTGCGCCCACGGGCTGGCCGGCGCCGGGGGTATCGGCAAGGCCATGGCTGAGTGGATCATCGAGGGCACGCCCGAGTGGGACTGCTGGCGGCTCGATGTTCGCCGCTTCGGACCGCACTACGTCAGCCAGAAGTTCATCCTCAACCGAACCATCGAGAGCAACTCTCGCTACTACGACATCCACCTGCCCGGCGAGGAGCGGCAGTCGGAGCGCAACTTCCGGCTCGGCCCGGCCTACCAGCGGGAGAAGGAGCTGGGCGCCTCCTTCGGTGAGAAGTTCGGGTGGGAGCGGCCCAACTGGTATGCGCCCTACGAGAAGGAAGCCAGGCACGGCTACAGGCCGCGCGGCTGGGCGGGGATCCACTGGTCCCCGGCCATCGGCTTTGAGCATATCGGGACGCGAGAGAGGGCCGGCCTGTTTGATGAGTCCTCGTTCAGCAAGATCGAGGTGCGCGGCCCGGGGGCGCTGGGCTTCCTGCAGCACATGTGCGCCAATGACCTGGACAAGCCGGTCGGGACGGTCATCTACACCTCGATGCTCAACGAGCGCGGCGGCATCGAGTGCGATTTCACCGTCACTCGGACCGCGCTCGACCGTTTCCTCATCATCACCGGCACCGCCTTCGGCCAGCACGACATATCGTGGCTGCGCCTGCACATGCCTGAAGACGGGTCGGTGAGCGTGGAGGATGTGACCTCCTCCTACGGCTGCCTGGGACTGTGGGGGCCGAAGGCGCGCACCATCCTCCAGCGAGTCACCAAAGACGACGTCTCCAACGCCGGCTTCCCCTACATGACGGCCAAGCGGATCACCGTGGGCAACGTGCCGGTGTTGGCCATGCGGGTTACGTATGTCGGCGAGCTCGGCTGGGAGTTCTACTTCGCCATGGAGTACGGGCAGAGGCTCTGGGATACGCTGTGGGAAGCGGGCCAGCCCGAAAGGATCGTGGCCGCGGGCTACAAGGCCATTGACACGCTGCGGCTGGAGAAAGGCTACCGCTACTGGGGCGCGGACATCAACCCCGATTACACCCCCTTGGAGGCAGGGACGGCCTTCGCGGTCAAGCTGGACAAGGGCGACTTCCTCGGCCGCAAGGCTCTCCTCAAGCAGAAGAAGGAGGGCATCAAGCAGAAGCTGTGCTGCATGACGCTCTCCGATCCGACGGCGGTGGCCCTGGGCAACGAGCCCATCTTCCAGGGCGACAGGGTCGTGGGCTGGGTGACCTCAGGCGGCTACGGCTACACCGTCCAGAAGGGCATCGCCTATGGATACCTGCCAGTCGACCTCGCCAAGCCAGGGACACAACTGGAAGTCGAGCTCTTCGGGGAGCGGATCGGCCTCACGGTGGAGAAGGAACCCCTGTACGACCCGAGGGGCGAAAGGATCAAGGCGTAGCGTAGGGGCGCAGCACACCTGCCCAGAACCGCAGGTGCTGGGCGCTGCGTCTCCACGCGTCAATGGCGAATGCTGGGCTCCTACGCGTCGGTAGTTACAGAGTCCCCCCCAGATGAGGGTCCTGTAGGGGCGCAGCACACCTGCCCAGAACCGCAGGTGCTGGGCGCTGCGTCTCCAC
>CAYQUY010000055.1:0-2282 GCA_964420755.1 uncultured Anaerolineaceae bacterium | reverse complement strand
GTAGGGGCGCAGCACACCTGCCCAGAACCGCAGGTGCTGGGCGCTGCGTCTCCACGCGTCAATGGCGAATGCTGGGCTCCTACGCGTCGGTAGTTACAGAGTCCCCCCCAGATGAGGGTCCTGTAGGGGCGCAGCACACCTGCCCAGAACCGCAGGTGCTGGGCGCTGCGCCCCTACTACAACCAGGTCCGGCAGTCCGGCCAGGTCCTCGAGGACATAGTCAGGCTGGATAGCCGATGCCGCCAGGTCGGCGCGGCTCGTCACCCCGGTAAGCACCAGCACCGTCTTCATCCCCGCCTGCTGTCCCATGGCGATGTCGGTGACTAGGCTGTCGCCGACGATCCAGGTCTCTTCGGGCTCGCGGCCGAGGAGATCCAATGCTGTATTGGCGATGTGGGCGGAAGGCTTCCCCGTCACTGCCTCGACCTTACGCTGGGTGCAGCCCTCCAGGGCGCCGATGATCGCCCCCGCGTCGGGGACCACCCTTCCGGCGATGGGCCAAGTTGGATCGGTGTTGGTCGCCAGGAAACGTGCTCCCTTCCGCAGGGCTTCGAAGGCGATGGTCAGCTTGTGGAAGTCGAAGGTTGGGTCGCCGCTGGCTACGACGACATCGATCTTCGCTGGGTCCTCGCTCAAGCGGAAGTCGGCCGCCAGCTCCTGGAGGAGAGGAGGCTCACCGATGATGTAGACCGTTGCGTGGGGAATGTGCTCGGCCAGGTATCGTTTGAGGGCAATGACCGGAGTCAGGACCTGCTCGGGCGAGGCGGGCAAGCCCAGCCTGCTGAGAAAGGCCGCGACGCTGGCGCTGGTGCCCACGGCATTGGTGGCGAAAAGGATTGGATGCCCGTGCTGGCCCAGCCAACCACAGGCTTCACGGGCGCCGGGGAGCAGCTGCTCCGCACGGAACACGGTGCCGTCCAGATCCATGATGATGGCCGCGGGCCGGGAGGCTGCCTCGGGTGGCATGGGAAGGTATGACCTCTGGAGGAGAGATGGCTGCTCCGGGCGGTTGGCGTGAGGCAGCCGCGCACCCGGAGGAATGGAACTCTATTCCGTGTCAGGTCCTCTACTTCTTGCCGGCCTTCTCCAGCCGGCCCTTGCAGTATTCCTCAATGCCCATCAGAGCCCTGGAGAACTCATCGACCGTGTACAGCGTCGAAGGATGGGTGTTGAACTGGTCCAGTGACATCCCGTGCGGCTCGAAGGCCTGCATGGTGTACGGCATCTGGTAGATCTTCTCAATGGTCGACTCGGGTATGGGGTCTTCGATGGCGCCCTCGCGGAAGTCGAGGCTATCGCCCATGGCGAACATGGGCTCGAGACCGTAAGGCGGCAGGGTGATGACGACGTCACCACCGGCCAACTCCTGAACGTCCCAGAAGCGCTGCTTGCCGTTGACCAGTGGGCCGGGTCGGATCGAGCACATCAGCATCTTGCTCGGATAGCCGCCTTCCTTGAGCAACCGGTAGGCGTTCTTGAAGACGCCCAGGCCAAACCAGCGTCGATCGGCATCGGTCCAGTTGACGCCGTAATACTTGGCTTGCTCCCAGATGACCGGTCGTTCGGTCAAGCGCCCAAGCATCTGGGTGATCACGGCGCGCCAGTGCGATAGGTCAACCTTGTTCTTGGTTGCTTCCTCGACGCCCTCGCGAGCTGCTCGGGCGACGGCCATGATCTGGGGCAGGGTGAAGCACGTGGTCACGTTGGTGGAGATCGCCTTCGAGGTCAGGTGGCGCACGACGTCCACGCCCTGCTGGCTGCCTGGGACCTTGATCATGACGTTCTTGGAGAGAGAGGCGAGCTCATCCGCCTGGGAGTACATGATCTCCTTCTCGGTGAACAGGCGAGGGTCAAGCTGGCCCGAGACCCAGCCGAAGCGCCCGTTTGAGGCCTCGTAGATTGGCATGAGCTTCTCGGCGCCCCGCCGGATGATGTCCTTGTAGGTCATCCACCAGAGTTCATTGAGGGTGATGCCGGGGTTGGCCTTGATGAACTCGTCAACCCGTCTATCCCAGAATGCCGGGTCGTCCTTGATCGCTGTCAGGGAAAGAGGGGGATTGGTGGTGCAGCCCCGAAACACGCTCCGGCCCGGATCGTCCCAGACGAACAGGCGTCGGAGCTGCGCCTCCAGTTCCGTCTTCTGTGCCGCGGGCGCAGCTGTGACCATCTTCTTGACCCACGGCTCAAAGATCAGGGGCGACGAGTCCCACCAGAGCTCCATATCGGGATTGGTCTTCTGTAGCCGTTCGACAACGCTTTCTGCCATTGCAGCAGCCTCCTAG
>CAYQUY010000054.1:0-11289 GCA_964420755.1 uncultured Anaerolineaceae bacterium | reverse complement strand
GGGCCGCAAGTCCCTCCCCGCATACGCCACCACCTGGGACAACAAGCACAGCCTGACCGTCCACTTTCCGCTGTGCGATGAATGCTACGCCGCCCACCGGGCCGACGTGGAGCAGGGTCGGATGGCGGGGATGCTGGCGCTCTCAGCGGGGATCATCACGCTCCTGGTGGCCGCCTTCCTCGGCGTCGAATGCTGGACGAGCGGGATCGTCACGATCGTGTCTGTCCTGACCGTGGTGTGGCTTGGCCGCCACGCGCTCCTGACCTCCCAGTCTCGCCATATGCGGGCACGCATCGTGCAGGTGCGAGCCTCGGTCAAGATCGAGTCCCTCAAGGCAGCGAAGGGCGGGTCCGAAGGGCTCGTCGGCTTCCGATTCGCCAACTCGGACTACGCCTTGGTCTTCGGCCAGATGAACCAGGGAAGTCTGAGCTGAAGCATCACCTTTGGGCCTGATTCACATCTCTCCCCGTCAGAGACGGTGCGTCGGACGAGAATGACGATGGTGCCCCGCGCGGGACGGGGTAGAGGCGGCCTGAGATCACCGTGCGTTCTTATCTGAAGAGGCAGCTGGCAGGGTTGGACATTGCCTCTCCCCGCGCGGGTGCTCCTCACCGAGGGCTAGCCTCGTCGGATGCGAAGGGCTTCCCTCCCGGGCGACAGGCGCCTCAGGCCGAGGGCCCCGTGGTCGAGCCCGCCCGCACGGTCAGGACAGGGCAGAGCGCCGCCTCGGCCACCTCGGCGGTGACGTTGGGAAGCGCCAGCCGGCGCAGGCTTCGCGAGCTGTAGGCCGATCCCATGGCCACGAGATCGTAGCATTCCTGTCGCATCTCGCGCAGGATCTCCCTCACCGGGCTGCCCCGTCGGACTCTGGTGTCCATCGACATCCCCGCCTGCTCGGCCACCTTGACTGCTGCCTGGAGGTTTCTGCCTTGGGGCGTGTCCGTGGCAAGGAGAGACTTCCAGTGAGCCTCGACCTCTCTAGCCAGCGGGTAGTCCAGTGTGACAGGCTCGACGACGTGCACCAGTGTCAGGCTCGCACCTGTGAGGCTCGCGAGTGAGACGGCAAGCCGCTCGGCATCAAGTGCATAGGAGAGGCCGCCGGAGCAGACCAGGATCCGCTGCAGCGGCAGGCGGACACAGGGGACCAGCAGGATCGGAGTGGGGACGCTCGCCAGAATCCGGCGGAAAGAGCTGCCCAAAGCCAGGCGCCGCAGCGATGACCGGCCCAGGGGGCCCACGACCGTCAGGTAGCTGCCCCTCCCCGCTTCCAGGGTGATGGCGTGCTCTGCTCGGCCTTCGACGATCCGAACCTCGGCCTCCAGGCGGGCCTCGAGGAGACGCCGCAGGCAGCGCTCGGCTTCGGCTTCCACCGCCCCACGGCGGCTCGGTTGCTCGACGATCCCGAGGATGATCGAAGGAGATCGGGCAAGTGTTGCGAGCCACTCGCCGTACTCGAGGGCGGGCAACGAGGCGGCGGAGCCGTTGGTGCAAAGCAGAAGCTTCAAGGCCAGGCTGTTCATCGGAAGACCACCATCCCCAGCAGACCCGCGGCCAGAAGCACGAGGGGAGAGGGGGCGTCGAGCAGGTAGGCCACCAGGCTCAAGCCGGCGATCACGATCGACATCCACATCCCGGCGCCCGCAGCTTCGCCCCGGAAGACCCGCCAGGCAACAAACACCATGAGGACAGCAATCGCGGGCGCCAGCCCTCTCACGAACGCGCCCACCCAGGCCTCGCCCCGCAGCCGCTGCAAGAAGACCACGACGCCCAGCATGATGACCGTGGGGGGAAGGATCGATCCCAGGAGGGCGATCAGCGCGCCGGGGATGCCGCCAGCGCTATAGCCGACGTACATGGCGAGCTGAAGGGCATCGCTGCCAGGGAGTGCGCTCGAGAAGCCTACCGCCTCAACGAACTCCGCCTCGGTCATGAACCTGCCAACTGCTTCCTGGTACAGCAGGCCGACCGAAGCGGGGCCTGAGGTCGTAAGCAGGTTGACCTTGAGGAATAGCCAGAAGAGCTGGAGCCACTTGGCCATATGACCCTCCTCGCAGATCAGATCTGCTGCCTGGAGCGAGAGCGCTCACCGACGGGTGGTCTGGGTCATCTCCTCGATGCGGGTTCATGGACGTGTTGGCGGACCGGGGGAGAGGCTGGCCAGGCGGTTGGGGATTCGATCTTCGCAGAGAACGGACGACTGGACGGGGATGGTACAATGCGGCCATGTCTCCCCTGCGCTTCTTCGCGCGTTGGCTTCCGGCGCTGAGCGTGATGGCCCTCATCTTCACGTTCTCGTCCGTGCCTGCGGAAGCGCTGCCAAACCTGGGCCCTCTGGATCTCCTCTTCAAGAAGGGCGGTCATGCGTTGGGATACGCGCTGCTAGGCCTCGCCTACTTCTATGCCCTGCCGCCTCGCCTGAGAACCGGCTACCGGGCACTGCTCGCCCTTCTGATGGCGGTCCTCTTTGCCCTGAGCGATGAGTATCACCAATCGTTTGTCGAGGGGCGAGGCTCTAGGCTGTCGGACGTGCTGATCGACACGGCAGGCGCCGCAGTCGCCTTGCTCTTCGGGTCGGGCTACCTGTCGAATTCCAGGTCGAAGTCGATCTCCTGAGCCGCATCCGCCCCGCTCTCGGTGGGCAGCAGCTCGATGTCCCCGAAAAGCTTCCCTTGTTGCACAGCGACCCGATTCTGCTTCATCAGCTCAAGCATTGCCAGGAAGGTCACCACGACTTCCAGCCGCGAGTGGACCTTGCGCAGCAGTCTGCGAAACGTCGTCTTGCCGCGGGCGCGTATCGAGGTGAGGATCAGCCGGATCTGATCGCGGATACTTACCTTGGGCGGGGAGACCACTTCACTCAGGGGAGGGCCATCCTGCGGCGGCGCAAGCGCCTCTAGAAGTGCCCCCCGAAGGTCCTCAGACTTCAAGCCGGTGAGATCGAGCGCCGCGGCAAGCGCGGGCGGCGCCGCAACCCGCAGGTAGGTTCTGAGCCCCAACCCTTCTCGCTCTGACAAGAGATAGGCGATCTGCTTGTACTTCTTGTAGGCGATCAGCTGCCGGGCAAGGGCCTCACCTGGGTCTTCCTCGTTTGGCTCGCGCGTCGGCGGCCTGGGTAGCAGCGCCTCGGACTTGATCTGGAGCAGGCGGGCGGCGATGATTAAGAACGAGGCCAGATCGGCCAGGCTGCGTTCCGGCAGCTCGCGGATGTGCGCCAGGTACTGATCGGTAACCTGGGCGAGGGCCACCCGCGTGATGTCCAGCTCGGCGCGTTCGATCAGATCGAGGAGGAGGTCGAGGGGGCCTTGGTAGACCGGTAGCTGGACGCTGTAGCCCGACGCGGCGAGCATGTCACAGGAGAGTGAGAATCAGGTAGGCGATTGCGACGACGATGACGAACACGACCGCGCCTCCCACGAGCAGGAGAGCCTTGCGTTCCCGCTCCGCCGTAGCCGCCTCTTCCTCGAGCTCCCGGGCCTGGCGGACCCGGTCCACATCGCGCAGCGTCTCCATGCGGCTCTCGGCGGAGCGCTCGCCATCCTGCTTGAGGATGGCCGCCTGCTCTCGCACCCGTGAGAGCCAGTGCGGCGGCTGGCGCCCCGGCTCTCGTTCCAGGACCCGGCCGGCGAGCGTCAGCGGCTCGCCACAGCCGCCGCAAACCCGGGCCTCGGCCGGGTTGTCCGTCCCACAGTTGGGGCAGAGCAGGTGAGTGGGCAGCGGTGAGCCACACTTCGGGCAGAAGGCGCTGTCACCCGGAAGGCCTCCTTTGCCGCAACTCGGACAGGTTAGCAGCGTCTCCATGTGCCTCCCGCGCGGCCGGACCGACGCCGGGGATTATACATCGCGCCGCCTTGGAGGAGCCACCATCCTGTCCCTGAGCAGCAGAACCCTCGGAGCATCTGGTTCGCTGCCTTGCTGGCGGATGCGGTATGATTCGTGGCGGGGGCCGGCAGGACGGCCACCAGAGCGGTGCCCCGCCGTCCGGTGCGGTGATCGTTTACGCGTCGGCGGCATTCGCTGGCCGCGGTTATCTTCCAAGCAGTCTGGCCAAGGCTAGCCCAGTGGGTCGCCAGCATCCAGGCGAGAGGGCCGCGTCTGGATGCGAGACGGAGGCGATTGCCGCCAGGGGAAGGAGCAAACGATGGCGAAGGCAAGGGTGGTCTGGGTGGAGAAGGGGCAATTCGTGGGGACGGACAGCAGCCGGCATGCTGTGGTGATGTCCACGCAGGACGAGGAGAACGGCACCGGCATGAAGCCCTCGGAGCTGCTGCTGATCGCCCTGGGTGCCTGCAGCGCGGTAGACGTGGTAAGTATCCTCACCAAGAAGCGGATGCCCCTGTCCCGGTTGGAACTTGAGATCAGTGGGGAGCAAGACGCGGACCCTCCCTGGACATATCGCCGGGCGCACCTCCACTACCGACTTGCCGGATCTGGCCTGACAGAGAAGGCCGTCGAGCAGGCGGTCGCCCTCTCCGAGGAGAAGTACTGCTCGGTTGCCGCTTCGTTGCGGCCTACGGTGGCCATCTCCTCGTACTTCGAGATTCTGCCGGCGGAAAAGTGACGGCGCGGCCGCTTCAGCCAGTTTGGTGCTTTCTGCCCAACTGGCGGTGCCCGTGGTAAGATAGGGCCCTGATCCTATTCGTGGAGTGGAGCATGGCGAAGGAACCGGTTGACGTGACCGATGCCGCGTTTGAGAAGGTGGTGCTTCAGTCAGAATTGCCGGCGGTCGTGGACTTCTGGGCAGAATGGTGCGGGCCGTGCAAGATGGTGGAACCGATCCTGAAGAAGATCGCGGCCGACTACGCCGGTCGGCTGCTTGTGGCCAGAGTGAATGTGGATAGGGACTCTCGCCTGGCGAACCAATACGGGATTCAAGGGATTCCGACCATCCTCTTCATCGCCAAGGGAGTCGAAGTCCACCGCCAGGTGGGTACGGCCCCCGAGGGATTCCTCCGCGACATGGCGGATGAGCTGCTTGCGACAGCGGACAGCAAGCCAGCGAGCTAGTATCTGCTCTGCAACCTTGTGAGGAGGGGAACCCGGTTTCGTTGCGCCGGGTTCCCGCACGATTCCATACCGCCGACAGGTCGAATCGAGATGGGGGGGCAGACGATCCGGATGGGCAGTGACGCCGGCCAGGCGGTCCCTGCCGCGGGCAAAGGCCGGGTGCTACAATCGTCCCCGGCCCTCCTCCGGCTCTTCCGGGCATTCAAGGCGAGCAGGGGGGCCTGACAGGGCAGCGGACTGGATGATACTCGTTACCGGTGCCACGGGGTTCCTTGGGCGTTCGGTCCTCCGGCGTCTGGCCGAGGATGGCTTTCCTGTTCGGACGCTGCTCCGGCCGTCGCACAGGAGCCCCAACCTGCCCCGGGGCGTCAGCACTGAGGTCACTCTGGCCGCCCTCTCCGACCAACGCGGCCTCAGAGCCTCCCTGGTCGGAGTCGAGACGGTCATCCACCTGGCGAGCGCAGAGAAATCGGCCGACCGGGCGAATCTGGCCTCGGTCGATGTCGAGGGCACGCGGAACCTGGCCGGAGCTGCCGCGGAGGCCGGAGTCCGGCGCCTGGTCTATGTAAGTCACCTTGGCGCGAACCGGTCCTCTGCCTACCCGCTGTTGCGGGCCAAGGCTCAGGCGGAAGACTACATCCGCCGGAGCGGCGTAGGGTTCACCATTCTGCGCTCTGCGCTTGCTTTCGGACCCGGGGATCGGTTCACCTGCTGGCTGGCAATGAGTCTGGCCATCGCACCATTCGTGTTTCTCCTGCCAGGGGACGGATCGGCCCTGCTCCAGCCGATCTGGGTGGAGGATGTGGCAACGTGCATCTCCTGGGCACTCCAGGACGCGGCCACGATGAACCAGACCTACGAGATCGGCGGCCCCGAGTTCCTGAGCTTCGCCCAGGCGGTCCGCCTGGTCATGCAGGCCGCCGGCATTCGGCGTGTCCTCCTGTCGGCGCGCCAGCCCTTGCTGCGTGGCGTAGCGGCCGCGTCGGAGCGGCTGCTGCCGCGGCCGCCGATCTCCATGTCATTGCTGGACTACCTGGCGGCCAACCGGACGGCCGAGCTCAGCACCCTGCCGCGCGTGTTTGGGCTCCAGCCCGCAAGAATGGAGGCCCACCTGGACTACCTGGGAGGGCGCAACTGGGGGTGGGAGTTCCTGGGTCGCCAGTTCCGCCAACCCGGTGTCGGGTGAGCATGGCGAGGGCAACGGAGCGTAGCTGGCCGCAAGTGCCATGGTCCACTCCCCATCCTTTCCGTAGCCGCCTCCGACACAGGCCGCTTCCCAGGTGGACTCCAGGCTCAGCGCGAAAGCGAGAAACCCTCAACGCTTACCCTGCGCCCGCCGGGGCCTCGACCCTCGGTTGGTTGCCCCTCCGGGAGATGGAGCCTCGGCTTTGGTTGAGGAGGACAAGGCGAGCAGCGTCTCTCGATTGCGGCGGGAGGGAGAGACGCCGGGAACGCTCTAGCCCATGAGGCGTGCCAGCCACTCGATCGAGGCGGCACCAGCGTAGGCGAAGACCAGCATCTTGAGGAACTTCCCGATCCAAACCCAGGTCAGGAACTTGGGGAGGGGCATGCGCAGAGCGCCGGCCGCCATGCCGGCCAGATCGAAGAACGGGTTCGGAATGAAGGCCAGGACCAGGATCGCCCATCCGCCGTACCCGACAGTCCATGACTTGAGCCGCTCGTAGAGGCGGCCTTGCTCGACGAGCCCCTGACCGCTGAAACCGGCCATGTAGCCGGTGAGTTCACCGAGCGTCGCCCCAGAACCGGCGGCAATCGCGACGGGGATGGGATGGAACACCGCGCCCATGGCGAAGGTGATGGCGATGCCGGGCGCTGGCAGGATTACGGTGGCATTGGCCAGGACCGAGATGAGGAAGATGCCCAGGTAGCCATAGGCGCGGAAACGCTCGATCTGGTCTCGGACCAGGAAGACAAACACCGTGATGGCGATTACCGCCGCCAGCGTCAGGATACGGACGACAGTGAGACGCCAGCCGGAGAGCCAGCCGTTCGTCGTCACGTCTCTGAGATCTCGATCGTCTGGATTCCCACCGCGGGCGCGTTGCGATCATTGGGATCGCGCGGCGGAATCGAGAGCAGAACCTTCATGCCCGCCGTGACCCTCCCGAAGACGGTGTGCTTGCCATCCAGCCAGGGCGTAGCCACGTGCGTCAGGAAGAACTGCGAGCCGTTGGTATTCGGCCCGGCGTTGGCCATGGAGAGAACGCCCGGACCGTCATGACGCAGGGAGGGATCGAACTCGTCGGGGAATTCGTAGCCCGGGCCGCCGCTGCCTGTTCCTGTAGGGTCGCCGGTCTGGGCCATGAACTGCCCGATCACCCGGTGAAAGATGACGCCATCGTAGAAGCCTTCTCGGGCCAGAAAGACAAAGTTGTTCACGGTCCGGGGCGCCTTGTCTGCGTGGAGCTTGAGGGTGATGTCCCCCTTGTCGGTCTTGATGGTGGCGGCATACGACTTGGCCGGATCGATCACCATAGCCGGGGGCCTGGTGTACTTCTTGGCGGGCATAATGTCTCCTTGGGTCTAGCTGCGGTGGAGCAGCGACTCGATGCGGGCGACGACCATATCCATGGCGACCGTGTTGTGCCCGCCTTCGGGGATGATCACATCAGCGTATCGCTTCGAGGGCTCGACGAACTCCAGGTGCATTGGCCGGACGGTCGTCTCATACTGATGGATGACCGACTCCATGGAGCGGCCGCGCTCGATGATGTCTCGCTGCAACCGCCGGATGAAGCGAAGGTCGGGTGCGGTGTCGACGAAGATCTTCACGTCGAAGAGGTCGCGTAAGGCAGGCTCGGCGAAGATCAGGATTCCTTCGACGAGGAGGATCGGCTGGGGGTCCACCCGCCGCGTCTGAGTGGTCCGGGAGTGCGTGGTGAAGTCATAGACCGGGATCTCCACCGGCTGCCACTGGCGCAGCCGCTTCAGGTGCCTGACCAGCAGATCGGTCTCGAGCGAGTCGGGGTGGTCGAAGTTGACGAGGTCGCGCTGGGCCCGAGGTAGATCCTCCAGGTCCTTGTAGTAGGCATCGTGGGGCACGAAGGCGATATGCTCGGCGCCAACGCGTTCGAGGATGACATTGGCGACGGTGGTCTTGCCGGAGCCGGTCCCGCCGGCGATGCCGATGACGAGGGGTGGGGACTGCTCGGCCATGACGCCATTATAGCCTGGTCGAACAGATGGGCAAATCCTGGAGCCGGATGCTCCGTTAAGGCAGGACCGCCCGCGGCTGGTTCTGCGGGCGGCGCAAGCCAACGGTGGGAATCGAACCCACGACCCGCCGCTTACGAAGCGGCTGCTCTGCCTGCTGAGCTACGTTGGCGCGGGCACGATTATACCAGCCGCTCGCTCGCCTTGGCAAGAATCAGAGCGGGGGTGATAATGCCGGCATGCGCATTGCCATGATCTCGTACCACACCTGTCCGCTGGCGACGCTGGGCGGCAAAGACACCGGGGGCATGAACGTCTACGTTCGCGATCTGGCGCGCCAGCTCGGCCGAAGGGGGATCGGTGTGGACGTCTACACCCGATCGCAAGATGAGCATGTGCCGCATGTGCTTCACGACCTGGGATACGGCAACCGGATTGTGCACGTGCCGGCCGGGCCGGAGACGCCGGTCGCCAAGGATCATCTCTTCGACTACCTGGACGAGTTCGTCCAGGGCGTGCGCAACTTCGCCGAGACGAAGAACCTCCACTATGACATCATCCATTCCCACTATTGGCTGTCGGGGCTGGCGGGGCTTGAGCTGCGCGACAGGTGGAATCGGCCGCTGGTGCAGATGTTCCACACCCTGGGGGAGATGAAGAACCGTGTGGCGCGCAGCGATGAGGAACGAGCCTCACCTCTTCGCGTCGAATCGGAGCACCGACTGCTGCAGCAGGCGGATCGAATCGTCGCCGCCACCCAGGCAGAGGTAGCCCAATTCCAGTGGATCTACAAGGCCGATACGCAGCGGGTGGTGGTGATCCCGCCGGGCGTTGACACCACCCGCTTCTACCCCATCCCCAAGGACGAGGCCCGCGAGTTCGTGGGCGTCGGCTGCGGCGATCGGATGCTGCTCTTCGTCGGCCGCATCGAACCTCTCAAGGGGATCGATTCGCTCATCGAAGCTATGGCCATCCTGCAGAAGCAGGGCCTGCTTAAGGAGCACTCCGTTTGCCTGGTGATCATCGGAGGGGATCCGGAGCTCACCCCGGAGCGGATCACGGCGGAGATGAGCCGCCTCCAAGGGCTGCGCACTTCCCTGGACATCCAGGACATGGTTGCCTTCCTGGGACGGCAAGATCAGGATACGCTGCAATACTACTACTCAGCGGCCGAGGCGGTGGTCGTGCCGTCGCACTACGAGTCCTTCGGGCTGGTCGCGCTGGAGTCCATGGCCTGCGGGACGCCCGTCATTGCCTCAGAAACGGGTGGTCTCGTCTTTCTGGTGCGCGATGGGGAGACCGGCTTCCACGTGCCGGTTGGGGACTCCGCCGCGCTCGCCGAACGCATCGGCCTGCTGCTCCGCGACGAGCCGCTGAGGGAGGAGCTAGGAAAGAACGCCCTCCAGCACGCGCAGCGGTACGCATGGCCGATCATTGTCGAGGAAGTCCTGGCCATGTACGGTGCGCTTCAGCCTTCGGTGGCCTGATCGACATCCCTGCCTTCTTGACGGAAGGGGGTTGAGGTGGCCGATCCCTCTTCAACGGCCGCCATGGCTCCGGAAGGGGCCGAAGCCCGATTGTCCGTGGCCAGGAACCTGTGGGTAGCGACCGTCCGGGGCGGCCGGCGGCCGCACCTCGTTCCGGTCTGGTTCGTCTGCCACACCAACCGGTTCTACTTCTGCATCCAGCCCGAGAGCGTCAAGGCCCGCAACCTGCGACAGAACCCCAGACTGGCTGTTGCTCTCGAGGACGGGACGCACCCGCTCATATGCGAGGCCGAAGCCGAGTTGCGGGGCTGGCCGCCTCCGCTTCCCATTGCCCAGGCCTTCCTGCACAAGTACGAGTGGGACCTCGGCACGGAGGACGTCTATACCCTCCTCGTGGAAGCCACTGCCAGGAAGTGGCTGGCCTGGTGAACCTGCGATGCGCCCACAATCCTGCGGGCCGTCCTAGCGAAAGCTAGCTGTAAGGCCGCCTAGCCTATCCCCTGCCGTATACTGTTCTGAGAGATTTAAGAAGGAGGCGGATCCCCCGACTTCTCCGGGTTTGGTAAGCGCCGCGCCTGCGGCGGCTCCGAGAGGGCGGCCGAGTGATGGGCCATGAGTGACCTGGCAGGACGGAACGTCGGGCCCTATCGTCTGGTCGAGCGTATCGGCCAGGGCGGAATGGCCGCGGTCTACAAGGCCGTGGATACTCGTGACGGCCGTGTGCTGGCCGTCAAGATTCTGACCGCAATGGCCGCCTCGGAGCCTGATTTCGTTCACCGCTTCCTGCGCGAGGCGAAGCTCCTGATCCGGCTGCGGCACCCCAATATTGTGCCCGTGGAGGACTTCGGGGAGACCGAGGGGCACATGTACCTGGTCATGCCCTTGTACTCCGCGGGTAGCCTGAACGACCGCCTTGGACGCGGGCCGATGACGCCGCAGGAAGGCGGTCGGCTGATTGCCGAGGTGTCGAGCGCATTGGAATACGCTCATAGCCAGGGGATCGTCCACCGGGACATCAAGCCCTCCAATATCCTGCTCGATGATCAGGGGAACGCACATCTCTCGGACTTCGGGCTTGCTCGCGTAGCAGACGCTTCCGTGAGCCTGACAGGCTCCTCCATCCTGGGCACGCCTGCGTATATCGCTCCCGAGCAGGTTCGGGGCGAGGCCGTCGATCCGAGAACGGATCAGTACTCGCTGGGTATCGTCCTCTACCAGCTCACGACCGGAAGGCTGCCGTTCGAGGCGGACTCGCCCATGGCGATTCTGCTCAAGCACGTCAATGAGCCTCTGCCGAGGCCGCGGTCAGTCGCTCCAAGCATACCGGAGTCGGTCGAACAGGTCATCTTGAAGGCAACGGCCAAGGATCCCGAGGACCGCTTTGCCTCGGTGGCCGAGATGAACGACGCCTTCCAGGCGGCGCTCGAGCACGCCTTCCATCCGGAGAAGGCGGCTGCTCCGCGGGTTGCCCTCGGGCCGTCGAGCATGCCTGTGAAGCCTGTCCCTGTCTCGAGGCCTCCCTCCAGGCGCCGGCTGCTTGTGGGCGGGATCGCAGCCCTTCTGGCCCTGCTGATCCTGGCGTTCCCCACGTACGTCGTCGATCTGCTCACGGGCGCCTCGGGGC